>NZ_JBEPAL010000022.1:0-135012 GCF_040298625.1 Streptomyces sp. NPDC001532 | reverse complement strand
GGAGGCGGCGGCGCGCCGGGAGCGGGCCAGGGCCGAGGCGGCGGCGCGCCGCGAGCGGGCGAGGGCGGAAGCGGCGGCGCGCCGCGAGCGGGCCAAGGCGGAGGCCGAGCGCAGCAAGGCCGAACTGGCGAACCGGCGGGCCGCCGAACAGCGGGCAGACACCGCCCGGGTACGGCAGGAGCAGGCCCGTGCCGACGCCCGCCGCCTGGCCGAGGTCCGCGACCTGCTGGCCGGGACGCGGGCCGCCGACCAGGGCGGCGCCGCCACCACCGAACTGGACGCCCTGGAGCGGCGGTTGGCCGAGGTGCAGGGCCGGATCGACCGCGCCGAACCGCTCGGCGGGGAGATCGAGGAACTGCGCGGCCAGGTCGTCCTGGCCGGACACCGCGGCGCGGCCACCGGGCGCGGCGCCGACCACGGTGCCGTGCTCGCCGCGCTGGAGGCACGGCTCGCCGGGATCGGACCGGACGCCGCAGCCCAGGACCCGGACGGGCGGCGGCGCTGCGCCGACCTGCTCGACGAACTGCGCGGCGTGGCCGGACCCGGCGCCGAGACCCGCTTCGAGGCGCTGCTCGGCACGGTGGAGCACGCGCTCACCCGGCACGCCGCGACCGCCGCCCGGCACGCCGACGAGGAGCGGCAACGGCAGCGGCGGGCGGAGGAGGCCCGGCAGCAGGCCGAGGAGAGCAGGCGGCAGGCGGAGGAACAGGCCGCCGAGGCCGCCGCCGAGGCCGCTGCCGAGGCCGCCGCCCGAGCCGCCGCCGAAGCCGCGGCCCGGGCCGCCGAGGAGGAGGCGGAACGCGAGCGCCACGCCGCGGCCCTCGCCGAAGCGGCGGACCGCCTCGGCGTCGTCCAACGGTCCGCCGAGGAGGCCGCGCGGGACGCCCGTGCGCTCGCCGAGCCCGAACTCGCCGAGCGGATCGAGGCCGCCCTGCACGCCGTCACCGGCCCGCTCGCGGCCGGCGCGGCGGCCGACGCCCTCACGGCGGTCACCGCCCTGGAGGGACTGCTCCCCGAGGCCGAACACCGCCTCGACGAACTGCAACTCGCCCACACCCGGCGCATGGACCTCGCCCAGGCCCTCCAGGACGCCATGCTCGGCGAGGGCTTCGCCTTCACCGGCGGCGAGGAACTGGGCGAGCGGCTGGTGCTGAGCTTCGAGCGACCCAGCGGCGCGACGTACGAGACCACGATCGCCACGGACGACGGCGGCACCCCCGTCCTCGTCTACCACGTCGACGGCGAACCCGATGTGACGCTGCGCCCCGAGCCCGAGGGAGCGGTCTGCGACAGCACCGAGGAACTGCTGGAGCGGGTGCACGAGGCGATCGTCGAACGCGACGGATTCGTGCCCGGCGAACTCACCTGGGACGGCAAGCCGCCGGACCGGCGGGCGAAGCCGCTGCCGGAAGCGGAGGAATGGCGGTGGAGCCAGTGAGCACGGGCGGGTGGGCCAAGCGCGAGGACGGCGCCGACGGCGTACGGCCCACGGCGGGCGCCGGCGCCGGCGCGGGGCAGCCGGTCACCGCGGAGAGCATGATGCCCATGTGGGCGGTGTCCCTCGGCTGGGAGCTGCAACGCGGACGCCAGGTGATCCTCAACGGGCAGATCAGGGACCACTGGTGGCTGGAGGACCGGCCCACCTCCTTCCGCGGCGTGGTCACCGGCATGCTGGAGCTGCGCGGCGCGGAGGTCGTCGGCTGGTGGGACCCCGTCGACGGGCTGACCTTCCCGAACCCGAGTCACGGGGAACGCTTCGACCGCCTGCGCACCGCACGGCCGACGACCGAGGAGCCGACCCGGGAGACCACCCGGGACGGGACACCGGCCGCCCCAGGGCTCGAGGGACGACCCGGCGAGGCCGGGGCCGGACAGTCGGGCCGGACGGCGGGCGACGGCGACGAGCCCGGCCCCACCCGGCGCGGCGAGGAGCGGCAGCGCGGGCGGGACCGTCTGCTCGCGCCGCGCACCTCGGGGCGGCCCCGCACCTTCGACGACGTCGTCGCCACCGTGCAGCGCCTCGTCGCCTCGCCGGACGCGGCCACCGCCTTCGTCTTCGAGGACGTCGACCACCATCTGCCCGCGGGCCGCCCCGAGTCACAGCTCGGCTACCTCCGGCTGCGGGCCGCCATGACCGCCGCCGTCACCCCGCGCGCCGCCGTCGGCGACCCCCCGTACGCCCGCAACGCCGTGCTGTGCGCGGTCGGTGACGTGGGGCGGCTGCCCGGCTGGTTCCACCAGGAGGACCCGCGGATCGCCGCCCTGCACATCTCCCCTCCCGACCCCAGCGAGCGGCGCCTGTGGCTGACCTGGCTGCGCGACCACTTCAACGGGGCCCCGGACGCCGGCCGCGCCGACTTCGAACGCCTCGTGGGCGCCACCGACGGCATGGCGGGCTGGGACATCGAGTCCCTGGCCAGGACCTCCCGGCTGCGCAACGCGCCCCTCCAGAAGCCGGACAAGCTGCTGGAGGCGCACCGGCTCAATGTGAGCGTCGACCCGTGGAGCCAGCTCGACCGGGACACCGTCGCCCGCGCCGACGACGCGCTCGAAGCCCGCGTGATCGGCCAGTCCAAGGCCGTCGCCGCCGTCGCCGCCGCCCTCCAGTCCGCCTTCGTCGGCGTCGACTTCGGCAACTCCGGCACCGCCCGGCCGCGCGGCGCGTTCTTCTTCGTCGGGCCCACCGGCGTCGGCAAGACCGAACTCGCCAAGTCCGTAGCCGAGCTGATGTTCGGCGACCAGAGCGCCTACGCCCGCTTCGACATGAGCGAGTACCAGCAGGAGCACGCCGCCGAGCGGCTGGCCGGCGCGCCACCGGGCTTCATCGGCCACGAGCAGGGCGGCGAGCTGACCCGGCGGGTGCAGGAACGGCCGTTCAGCGTGCTGCTCTTCGACGAGATCGAGAAGGCCCACCCCAAGGTGCTGGACAAGTTCCTCCAGGTCCTGGAGGACGGCCGGCTGACCGACGGACGCGGACAGACGGCGTACTTCTCCCAGTGCCTGATCATCTTCACCTCCAACACCGGCGCCGACGCGCTCCAGGGCCTGCTGGAGAAGAGCGACGACGAACTGACCTACGCCGAACTGGAGGAGCACTTCACCCGGGCGGTGGAGGAGAAGTTCCGGCAGATCGGCAGGCCCGAGATCTACGGACGGCTCAAGCCGGGCGTGGTCGTCTTCGACATGCTGCGCCGCCGGCACGTGGTCGGGATCGCCGACCGGCTCCTCGCCCAGCTCGCCGAGTCGGTCCGCGACCGCCACGGAGTCGAACTCATCCACGACACCGGCACCCTGCACCCGTGGATCACCGACCGGATGTCCGACCCCGAGCACCAGGCCTACGGCGGACGGCAGATCCGCAACGAGCTGGAGCGGGTGCGGTCGGCGGTCGTCCGCCATCTGCTGGAGCACCGGCCGGCGGCCGGCAGCCGCGTCCGGGTCGGCGTCGGCGACGACGGCACGGTCCGCGTGACGGCCGACGGCAGCGACGACCCGTTCGCGGGGGAGAGGAGCGGGCGCGGATGATCGCCATCGACCTGGGGCACCGGTTCGGCCGGATCGGCCGCGTCGGCCCCGACGGCCGTCCGGCCGTCACCACCACCGAACTCGACCCGGCGGACGGCGCCCTGGACCCGTTCCGGGCACTGCGCCGACTGCTCGACACCGCCGCGGAGCAGGAGCCGGGAGCGGGGCTGCGGCCTGGGCCGGGACCTGGGCCGGAGGCGGACCGGCGAGCCGTCCTCGGCATATCCGCCTCCGCGGGCGGCGAGGACGAACTGCGGCGCGCCGCGGAGAGCGCCGGACTCGACGTCGAACGCGTCCTGCCCGACCCGGTGGCGGTGGCCCTGCACTACGGGGCGGTCGCCGAGGGCGTGGACCACGCGGTCCTCGTCTGCGACCAGGGAGCGACGACGCTGGACCTGACCGTCCTCGCCGTCAGCCCCGACCTCACCGTGCGGCTCGTCGACACCCGCAGTCTCCGGCTCGGCGGCGACGACTGGGACGCCGCGCTCGCCGTAGAGCTCGCCGGACGGCTGCCGGACGGGGTGGACCCGCGCCGCGCGGCGCAGACCCTGCGGCGCGCACTCGGCACAGCGGACCGCGTCACCGAGCACCTGACCGACCCGGCGGGCGAGCGCCACCCGGTCACCCTGGAACGGGCCGCCTTCGAACGCGCCGTGGCACCCCTGCGGGAACGCGCCCTCGCGGCCGTGGCCGGGCAACTGGCCGACGCGGAGACGGCGGTGGACACCGTCCTGCTGGCCGGCGGGCTCTGCGCCACACCGGGCCGCCGGGCCGAGATCGAGGCCCTGCCGGCCGCGCGTGACCTGACCGTGCGCTGCGCCACGCCCGAGCTCGCCGTCGTCAGCGGCCTGCTGGCCCTGCGGGACTTCGGCGTCCTGCGCATCGTCACCGGACCCGCCTCCGCCTCGGCACGCGCGGACTTCGGACACTTCCGCGCGGAACCCGCTCCCGCCGCGGAGCCGGCCGACCCCGACCCCCGCACCTGGCGCCCACCACCGCAGGACCCGGAACCGGCGGTCCGGCAGGGCGAGGCGTACCCGGCGGGGGCCGACACAGGGTCCCGTGGCGCCGGCCCCGCGGGCGCCGGCACGGGAGCGCGCGGCGGCGACCCCGGCGGGACCGCTGCCGGGGCGTACGACGAGAATCCGGCCGGCGCCGACGCACGCGCGTACGGCGGCGACTTCGCGGGGGCGGATGCCGGGGCACGGGGCGCATCCCGGACCGGGCCTGACGCCGGGCCGCACACCGGACCCGGCACCGGGCAGCACCCGGGACACCCGGCCGGACCCGATACCGGGCCGCACCCTGGACACCCGGCCGGACCCGGCACCGGGCAGCACCCCGGACACCCCGCCGGGCCCGGCGCCGAGCCGCACCCCGGACCCGACACCGGCCCCCACCACCCGCACCACCACGACGGCACCGTGCCGCCGCAACCCGACCCGGCCCGACAACAGTCGTACTCCACACCGCGCGCCGCCTCGGCCACGAACCACGGCCCCGCCTCCCACACCACCCCCGGCGCCGCCACCCACGACGACGGTCCCACCCCCCGCCCCACCGTCCCGCACCCCCGCCAGGCCCCCGGCCAGGCCCCCCGCCAGGCCCCCGGCCAGGGCCCGGGCCCTGGCCCCGCCCCCGACGACGGCGTGTCACCCTCCGTCGAGCCGCCGGCACTGTTCGCCGTGCCGGTGGGGGAGTTGCAGGCGGTCCGGCGCGACGATCATCTGCTGGTCCTGTGGGCCTGGCCCGACAGCGCGCTCAGTGCCCGGGTCCGCTGGCGCCGGGAGGACGCCTCGGCGGGCGGCGGGCCGAGGGACGGGGACGTGGTGTGCCGGCGCCGGGTCTACGAGCACGACGGCGGCTTCGACCTGGCCGTGGGCCGGGGCGCGGTCACTCTCACGGTGGAGGCCCTGGTCCCGGACCTCGGCGCGGACTGCGAGGGCGCGTCGTCGCTGCTGGTGCGGGCCGAGCCGCCCGTGGTGGAGTACGAGCCGACCGTACGGCGCCGGCTGCGCGGCCGGGTGGCCACGGTCACCTTCACCTCGGAGACCGGCTGCGAACTGCCCCGCCTCCGTGTCGTCCACAGCCTCGGCCGGTTCCGCCCCACCAGCACGGCCGAGGGCACCGTCCTGCACGAGGTGGCCGCCCAGCGCCTGCCCGCCGGGACCCCGCTCACCGTGGAGTTCCCGCTCCCGGCCACCCGGGGCCCGTCGTGGCTGGTCTGCTTCCCCGCGGACGCGAACGCGGGCACCGACTCCGGTATCGAGATCCGCCCGACGGCGCTGCACAGACTGCGAGTGACGTGATGGCCCGACGTCTCACCTGCCCCTACTGCTACGAGAGTTTCGCCCCGCGCGAGATCCGCTTCCGCTGCCACAGCCGCCTGAGCCCCACCGGGAAGAAGTGCGAGACCCGCCGCGACCAGGTCCTCGACGACCGGATGGGTCCGCGCCGCAGCCATGACCTGGGCCCGGACTTCGCCGCGGACGGCCGCAGGCCGACGGCCGTCTGCCCGGACTGCGACGGCGAGACGACGTACCGGATCTGCCCGGTGTGCCACTCGGCCCTGCCGACCCAGTTCGGCCGGGCGGACAGCCGGCTGATCGCCATGGTCGGCGCCCGGGCGTCCGGCAAGACCGTGTACATGACGGTGCTGCTGCACGAGATGCGCCACCGGGTGGGCGAGGCGTTCGGCGCCCATCTGATGGGCCTGGACGACGCGACGATGCGCCGCTACAGCAGCGACTACGAGAACCACCTCTACGGCGACAACCGGATGTTCCCGGGCACCCAGACCGCCTCCACCAACCTCAACCGGGTGGACCCGCTGGTCTTCGGCTTCGGGCTGCGCCGCCGCGGCCTCCTCGGCGAACGCCCGCAGCACACCGTGCTGTCGTTCTTCGACACCGCCGGCGAGGACTTCAACTCCCGTGAGGGCGTGGAGCTGAACACCCGCTACCTCACCGGCGCCGACGGCATCGTCCTGCTGCTCGACCCGCTCCAGATGCCCGGCGCCCGGGACAACGCCCTGCCGGGCACCCCGCTGCCCGGCACCGAGGGACTGGACGCGCCGATCAACATCCTGTCCCGGGTGACCAGTCTGCTGCTCGCCCCGCGCAGCGGCCGTGCCGCGCAGAAGATCGACACACCGATCGCGGTGGTCTTCTCGAAGATGGACGCCTTCTGGCACCTGCTGGAGAGCGGCAGCCCGCTGCGGGCGCACGCCACCCCGCGCGGCCGGTTCGACGTCGGCGACAGCCTCAGCGTCCACGAGGAGGTGCGCCGGCTGCTGAAGGACTGGGACGGCGTGCCGATCGACCACCTGCTGGACAACCACTACTCCCGCTACCGGTACTTCGGTGTCTCCGCACTGGGCCGCAACCCCACGCCCGACGCCCGGGTCGCCGCCACCGGCATCCAGCCCTACCGGGTCGCCGATCCGCTGCTGTGGCTGCTCAGCGAGTTCGGCTCGGTGCCGAAGGCGGGCCGCGGATGACGCATTTCCAGCAGCTGTACTACACCTCCTGCGAGCACGGGCTCACCGGGTTCGCCGGGTTCCAGTTCAACGCCGTCAGCGCGGGCGTCAGCGTCGAGACCCGGCAGACGGTGGAGGCGCTCGCCGGGTACGAGCCGCCGCGCTCCATGGTGGAGTCGGACACCCCGGAGCTGCTGGAGCGCTGCCCCGTCAACCTCTGCTACCAGCCGTACGACGGGCAGGGCCGCCGCGCCACCGCGCTGTGCGTGCGGTACGTGGGCCGGGACGCGGCCCGCCGCTTCGGCAACTACTTCGCACACGCCCTGCACAGCGAGGACTTCCCGGCGGCGGGCGGCGGGCTGCTCGGCATCGAGTTGTGGGACTCCCCGGTGTGGCGCCGCACGGTCGCCCCGAGCACGGAGATCCCGGTGCTCGAAGCGCCGCCGCCGCGCGGCCCGCTCGGGGTGCGCGCGGTGAGCGCCTTCCTGCGTGAGCATCCGCACACGGCCCGGCTGCCGCAGTTGCTGGCCGCCGTGTTCGCCGCGCTCACCGAGCACGGTTCGGTGGTGGTGATCGACCGGACGACCGACCGGATCGCGCACTGGTTCGCCGCGGTGTCCTATCTGCTGCCGCCGCCGCTCGCCCGCCGTCTGTCCTTCGCCACCTACGTCCTGCGGCCCGCCCGCAGCCGGCTGCACCTGATCGGCACGGTGCCCGAGACGCAGCTCGACTTCGGACCGGACGACGAGGCGGCTTACACCGTCTTCGACTTCGCCCGGGGCGTCTTCCCGGAGGTCGCCGTACCCGAGCTGATGCCGCTGCTCACCAGGATCGGCACGGGCTCGGTGCGGCCCGTCTGGTCCTGGACGGCGGACTACGCGCGCGGCGGGGAGGAGACGCCCGCCGACTGGCACGCGCCGGTCGCCGCGGCGGCGGCCTCGGGCGGTATCGCGCTGCGGGAGCCCGATGTGCGCGCGGTGATCGACTGGCTGGCGGGCGCCGACCACCTCGGGCCGCGCCGCGCGGCGGTCGCCGCGGACCTGCACCGCAAGCACCGGGACCTCGACGACCGCCAACTGGCCGCGCTGAGCGCGGCGGCGAAGGCCGGCGGCGACCTCGGCGTGCACCAGGAGATCGAGGGCAAGCTGCACGCCTCGCGGATGCGCGCCCACATGACCGGCGCCGAGGACGCGGCCGAGCCCGTACCGCTGTCGGACCCGGCGGTGCGGGAGCGGGCCACCGCCCTGTGGGAGCGGCTGCTGCGGGAGGAGGCGGCCACCGCCCGGCAGCGGACCCGGCTGATGCTGTGGGCGCTCGGCGCGCGCCTCACCCCGGCACCGGAGATCCTGGACCGCGAGACCCTGGCGCTGGCCCGCGCCCTGCTCGGGGCGTCCGCGCCGGGGCCCGGCCTGCGCCGCGAGACGGCCGAACTCGTCGCCGCGCTGCCGCGGATGCGGCAGGCGCTGGTGACGGCGGTGCGGGAGGCGCTGGAAGGGCGGGACGGGCAGGAGCAGCTGCTCGCGCAGTTCCCCGCGGTGCTGCTGCACGAGCGTGATCTGCGCGACCACCCGGTGCTCCTGGAGCATCATCTGCGGGCGCGGGCCGAGCGAGAGCCCTCGAACACGGTGGACCTGATGTTCAAGATCCTGGAGATCCGCAACCGGCCCTCACCCGACGAGAACCTGCTGCGCGGCCTGTGGCGGCAGCCGTCGCGGACCTGGACCCACCGCGAGGCCACCCGGATCGCCGAACGGCTGCCCGCGACCGGGCCGGTCGACGAGGCGGTCGGCGAGTGGTTCGACCGCGCGGTGAACCAGCGCATCGACGACGACACCGCGTTGTCGGAGTGCCTGCACCTGTGCCGGGTGCTGTCCCGGCAGGGCCGGTCGGGCTGGCTGCCCGCCGCCGCCCGGGAACGGGTGCGGACCACGCTCGACCTGGACACCGCGCTGCGCGAGGCGCGCGAGGCCACCGAACTCGTCGCCGCGTTCGCGATCTCGGGCATCGGCCTGTGGGCGGCACCGCAGGCACTCAGACGGCATCGCCTGGTGCCGGCCCTGCTGGCCCTGCCCGCCGACAGCGGCCGTCTCCGCGACCGGCTCCCGGAGTTGGGCCACTCCACCCTGGACCGCTATCTGTCGGAGGTGCACCGGCAGGTGCTGGGCGGCGAGCGGATCGGCGACACCCTGCTCGGCCATGTCGTCGCGGCCGCCACGCTGGACACCCGGGCCGGGCTCTCCCAGGCGCACCGGGACGCGGTGTCCGCGATCCGGGTCCATCCCGCCCGGTACTGGCGGGTCCCGGACCTGACCCGGCTGGAGCGCGCGACGCGGCCCTACGACGCCGAACTCGCCGGGCGCTACGCCGAGTGGGCCGAGGTCCGGCTCGGCGGCGCCCGCAGACTGGCCCGCCGGCTGCCGCTCCTCGGCCGCCGCGACACCGACGGCTCCCTGCCCGCCCCGGAACACGAGGAGCCCTCCACGAGCACGGCGCGCAACACCCCGAAGAACCCGCGGAAGAGCCCTCGGAAGAAGAAGGGACGGTGACATCCCGTGGCCGAGATCATCGCCTACGTCCTGATACCGCTCTTCTACCTGGCGGCACTGGCGGCGTACCTGCCGGTCGCGCCCGTGATCGCCGCCCTGCGGGGCCTGGCCCTGGTGATGCAACTGCTCACCGGGCATCTGCGGCTGCTCGTCGGCGTCCTGTACCGGCGTACGCCCGAGTTCCGGACCCTGCCGCCCCACCGTCCGCAGGACGAGGAGGTGAAGGCGTACCGCAACTACTTCTTCGGGCCGGCCTTCCGGGACCTGCGCCAGGTCCTGGTCCTGGAACGGCGGTCGTACACCAGGACCGTCGGTGACGCCTTCCGGGCCGTCACCACCGGCCAGTTCACCGCCCCGGCGCGCACCCGGGCCGTCACGGTGCCCTACGGCCTGACGCTGTACGCGGGCCTGGGCCTCGGCGCGGTCCTCGCCCTGCCGCTGCTCGGCCTGCTGGTGGGCCTGCACGCGCTGGTCCTGCTGGTGCTGATGGGCGGGGCCCGGCTGATCGCCGGATCCCTGCGGGCCGTCGACCGGTCCGTGCTGTTCACCCGACGGCTGGGCGACGGCATGATCTGCCCGCACTGCTTCGAACGCGTCCCCTACCCGGCGTACGACTGTCCCGGCCCGGCCTGCCGACGCCGGCACGCCGACATCCGGCCCGGCACCTACGGCATCCTCCGGCGCCGCTGCGAGTGCGGGCAGCGCATGCCCACACTGCTGATGCTGATGAGCCGGGACGCCCGGCTCCAGGCGTACTGCGTGTATCCGCACTGCGGGAAGCCGATGAACACCGACGCCGGGCACATGCCCGAGGTGGTGCTCCCGCTGATCGGCGGACAGGCGGCCGGCAAGACGCAGTTGATGGCGGCGATGCTGCTGGCGCTGGAGAACGCGGCGGCGGACGGCGGCCCGGCGGTCACCCTCGCGGACGAGGAGTCGGACGCCAACTACCAGGTGCTGCGGGAGGTGCTGCGGATGCGGGGCCACACCCGCGCCACCCAGAAGGCGCTGCCGCGGGCCCACTCCTTCGTCCTCGGCTCCGGCCGCTCCGCACGCCTGGTCCACCTCTTCGACACGGCCGGCGAACGCTTCGTCGACCGCGACGAGACCGACGCCCTGCGCTACGCCAGGGAAGCCCGCACCTTCGTCTTCGTCCTCGACCCGATGGCGGTGAAGGCGTTCTGGACCTCCCTGGCCCCGCTGCCGGACGCGCCGGTGGACCGCACCCTCGCCTCGACCGTCGACCCCGAGGAGGTCTTCGGCCGGTCGGTCCAGGCGGTCGCCGCCATGGGCGCGCCGCTGGACCGGTCGCGCCTGGCCGTCGCCGTCAGCAAGACCGACCTGCTCGCCGAGCACGGCCTGGTCCCCGAGGACCTTCACGACAGCGGCAGCGCCCGCGCCTGGCTCCGCGAGAGCCTCGGCCTGCGCAGCCTGGTGGAGGCGATGGAGCAGGAGTTCCACGAGGTCCGCTTCTTCTGCACGGCGGCCGTGGCCGACGACCGGACGCGGGTGGACGACAGCGTGAGGCGATTCGTCGACTGGTGTCTGCGCGGCTGAGCGCGCGGCCCAGGGTGACCGGGCGCGCCTCCCCTCGTCACCGTTCCAGATCTCCTCCTGGTACTCCGGCACGCCCTCGCTTAGACTGACTGTCCAGAGGTTGGATGAACAGTCCAAGCCGCTTCGATGGGTCGATGGAGGACGGGCGCATGGCCGGGCAGGATCTGGATGCCGAGCGGGACGCGATCATCGGTGCGCTCGGGCCGGTCGTCGACGGGCTGGTGGCCACCTTCGGGCCGCTGTGCGAGGTGGTGCTCCACGACTACCGGCAGCCGGAGCGGTCGGTGGTCGCGGTGGCCGGTTCGGTGACCGGCCGGGCGGTGGGCGGGGCGATGAGCGAGATCGGCATGCGTGTCCTCGCCCGTGGCGACGAGGCGGACGACGAGCTGAACTACCTCACCCGCACCCGCTCCGGCGACCTGGTCAAGTCCTCCACGATGGTGCTGCGCGACTCCACCGGCGCGGTCTTCGGCGCGCTGTGCGTCAACCTCGACGTCACCGCCGTCCACCGGGCGCAGACCCTGCTCGGCGGGCTCGCCGGCCTCGGCACGGACCCCACGACCACCCCGGTCACCACCTTCGGCAACGACATCGACTCCGTCGTCGACGCCGTCCTCGACACCCACCAGCTGCACCGGAACCAGAACTGGGCGGGCCTCGACCGGAGCCGGCGCCTGGAGCTGTTCCGCAGCCTGGACGAACACGGGGTCTTCGCGGTGCGCCGCTCGGTCGAACAGGTCGCCACCCGCCTCGGCATCTCCCGCGCCTCCGCCTACAGCTACCTCTCCCAGGCCAGAGCCACGGCCGACCCCACGTCCCAGGGAGGACACCCATGACGACCACCCCGGTGCCGGTCACCCTCGACGACGTCCGTGCCGCCGCCGCACGGCTCGAGGGCGTCGCCCACCGCACCCCCGTCCTGCGCTCCCGCACCCTCGACGAGCTGGCCGGCGCCGAGGTCCTGCTCAAGTGCGAGAACTTCCAGCGGGTCGGCGCGTTCAAGTTCCGCGGCGCCTACAACGCGGCCTCCCGGCTGACGCCCGAGCAGCTCGCCCGCGGCATCGTCGCGTACTCCTCCGGGAACCACGCGCAGGCCGTGGCCCTCGCCGCCCGCGAGCTCGGCACCACCGCGGTGATCGTCATGCCCGAGGACGCCCCGCCCGCCAAGCGGGCCGCCACCGCCGGGTACGGCGCGGAGATCGTCGGCTACGACCGCTACACCGGCGACCGCGTCGCCATCGCCGAGGCACTGGCCGCCGAGCGAGGGCTCACCCTCATCCCGCCGTACGAGCACCCGCATGTCATCGCCGGGCAGGGCACGGCCGCGCTGGAACTGATCGAGGAGGCCGGGGAGCTGGACGCGCTGATCACCCCGGTCGGGGGCGGCGGGCTGATCGCGGGCAGCGCGACGGTGGCCAAGAGCCTGCGGCCCGCGGTGCGCGTGATCGGTGTCGAACCGGAGGCCGGGGACGACACCAAGCGGTCCCTGGAGGCGGGCCGTCGGATCAGCATCCCGGTGCCGCACACCATCGCCGACGGGCAGGCCCTGCACACCCCCGGCGAGCTGACCTTCTCCGTCAACCGGCGCCTCGTCGACGAGATCGTCCTGGTCGACGACGACGAGATCCGCCACGCCATGCGGTTCGCCTTCGAACGCCTGAAGATCGTCGTCGAGCCCAGCGGCGCCACCCCGCTGGCCGCGCTGCTCTCCGGCCGGGTCGCCGGCCTCCCGCGCCGGGTCGGCGTGATCGTCTCCGGCGGCAACGTCGACGCGGAGCGCTTCGCCCGGCTGTGCGGAGGCGGCGACTGACCGCGCCCCGAATGGCGGCCCCCGCGGCGTCGGGCGGACGATGGAGAGGAGGGGTTCGGCCCCGCCGGTGCCGTTCGCCGGTCAGGGCGGCGGGAGACGAGACCGGCCCCGGCCGCGATAGACGCGGCCGGAAAGGAGGAGCGTCATGTTCGAGGCGAAGACGCTCGACAAGCCGGACGAGCGGCGGGACTTCCCGCGCGGTCACCTGGAAGCCGTCCATCTCTCGGGACTCGATTTCGCGGTGGCCACCTTCGAGCCGGGCTGGCGCTGGTCGGAGTCCGTGGCCCCGATCGCGGGCACCGACTCCTGTCAGATCCACCACAACGGCTACATCGTCCAGGGCCGTATGTGCGTCCGCATGGACGGCGGCGGCGAGGAGTACGAGGTCGGTCCCGGCGATGTCTTCGTCTGCCCGCCCGGGCACGACGCCTGGGTCGTGGGTGACGACCAGTGCGTGCTGTACGACTTCGCCGGTTCGATGGCCGTGGAGTACGCGAAGGCGAAGGAGGAGTAGTCCACCGCCCGGTTCATGTCGCCCGGTTCACGCCGCCCGGGCTCAGACGGGCAGCAACCGGCCGATCAAGGTCCCCAACTGCCGCGCGGTACGGCACTCGTACATCTCCACCAAGCCCGCGTAATCGGGCGCCGCGGAGTCACCGGTGCCCCACTGGGCACGCGGCTCGGGATTCAACCAGTGGACGCGGCGGGCCCGTTCGGTGATCCGCCGGACGGCCGGCAGATTCGGGTCGCTCATGTTCGTCCGGGCGTCACCGAGCACGAACACGGTCGTCCGCGGGCCCACCGCGTCGCCGTAGCGCTCCGCGAACTCGCCGAGCGCGACGCCGTAGTCGCTGCTGCCGTGCCAGCCGGTGAGCGTCGCCTCGGCGCGGATGCGCGCGCCCAGTCCGCCCGGATCGGCCGCGCCGCGCTCCAGCAGTCCGGTGATCTCGTCGATCCGGTTGACGAAGGCGAAGACCCGCACCTTCGAGAACTGGTCGTGCAGCGCCTGCACCAGCAGCATCGTGAAGTCGGAGAACCCGGACACCGACCCCGACACATCGCACAGCAGCACCAGTTCGGGCCGGGCCGGCCGGCGCCGGCGCAGCACCGGCCGCATCGGCACCCCGCCGGTGGACAGCGAGCCGCGCACCGTGCGCCGCAGATCGATGCTGCCCCGTGCGGCCCGCCGACGGCGCGCGGCGAGCCGGGTGGCCAGCTTGCGGGCGAGCGGCCGTACCGTCCGGCGCAGTTCGGCGAGCCGGTCCTGACCGGCGTACAGGAAGTCCACCCGGTCGGCGGTGGGCGCCACCGCCCGGCGGGCCATCTCGTCCCGCCCGCGCCGCTCGGCGACCCGGCGCCGCGCCTCCGCCGCCACCAAGCCGCGGAACACCTCGATGCGCCGGCGGATCTCGTCGTCCAGCAGCCGGTCGGCGAAGCCCGGCCCGCCCTCGCCCGTCCGCGCGTTCTCGCGGACCTGGGCCAGCAGGGTCTGCGGGCGCAGCCGGTCCAGCGTCTGGTACGACGACCAGCCGTCCGATCCCGCCGAGCCGCCGTATCCGCCGAAGCCGTCGACGGCCTCCGCCGCCAGCCGCTCCAGCAGGGCGCGGTCGCCGGCGGCGAGCGCCGCCGCGAGCCGCTCGCGCAGCTCCTCACGGTCCGCCGGGCCGCCGGCGTCCGGTCCGCCGGGGCCATCGGGTCCGCCGACGGCACGCGGGAAGTACAGGTCGAAGACCGAGTCGAACACCCGCCGCTGGTCCGGGCCGTGCAGCAGGGTCGCCGCCAGCCCTTCCCGCAGCAGCGCGCGGTCGGCGAACCCCAGCGCCTCCACGGCGCGGGCCGCGTCCACCGTCTCACCGGTGCCGATCCGCACCCCGTGCGCGCGCAGCGCGGCGACGAGGCCGGTCAGCCGGGCCGTGACGTCGGAGGCCGCCGCCGTCACACCGCGTCCAGGTCCAGCTTGGCGGCCGCCTTGAGGATGTCGTCCTGGTGCTTGAGGACCACACCGAGGCTGTCGCGCACGACGTTCTCGTCGAGGGTGTGCGCGCCGAGCGCCAGCAGGGTGCGGGCCCAGTCGATGGTCTCGGCCACCGAGGGCACCTTCCGCAGGTCCATCGCCCGCAGCGCGCCCACCACCCGGACCACCGACTCCGCCAGCGCCGCGTCGATCCCCGGCACCTTCAGCCGGACGATCCTGCGCTCCAGCTCCTCCTCGGGGAAGCCGATGTGCAGGAACAGACAGCGGCGGCGCAGCGCCTCCGACAGCTCGCGGGAGGCGTTGGAGGTGAGCACGACGAACGGGCGCCGGGTCGCGGTGATCGTGCCCAGTTCGGGGACGGTGACCTGGAAGTCGCTCAGCACCTCCAGCAGCAGGCCCTCGACCTCCATGTCCGCCTTGTCGGTCTCGTCGATCAGCAGCACCTTCAGGTCGTCGCCCCGGATCGCGGTGAGCAGCGGGCGCGGCAGCAGGAACTCCTCGCCGAAGATGTCCGTGCGGGTCTCGTCCCAGCTCTCGTCGCGGCCGGCGCTGATCCGCAGCAGCTGCTTGGCGTGGTTCCACTCGTACAGCGCCCGCGCCTCGTCGACGCCCTCGTAGCACTGGAGCCGCACCAGCCGCGCGCCCGCGACCTGCGCCACGGCCTTGGCCAGCTCGGTCTTGCCGACGCCCGCGGGGCCCTCGACGAGCAGCGGCTTGCCCAGGCGGTCGGCGAGGAAGACGGTGGTGGCGACGGCCGGGGAGGCCAGATAGCCGGTCTCGGCGAGGCGGGCGGAGACGTCGTCGACGGAAGTGAACACCAGGGCCTCCAGATCGGCGTCGAACAGCGGTCACCTATCTAAGCGCTTGTTCACTCGATGTGTCACGCGTTCCGCACTCCGGCCGCCGCACCCGTACGGGGGAGCACAGCGCGCCTATCCCCGCCCGCACCCGCTGCAATGGACGGGTGACCGCGCCCCCGGACGACTGCCTCGCGCGCAACGACTGGATCTGCGGGGAGTATCTGAGCACCCGCCGCGAGATCCTCGCCGACGCCGTGCTCCAGCACCTCCAGCTGACGTTCCTCGCGGTCCTCATCGGCCTGCTCCTCGCCCTGCCGCTCGCGGTGGCGGCCCGCCGCTGGGGCTGGACGGCCGGCCCGGTGCTCGCCGTGACCACCGTCCTCTACACGATCCCGTCGCTGGCGATGTTCTCCCTGCTCCTGCCCCTCTACGGCCTCTCCGCGGCCCTCGTCGTCGCCGGACTGGTGCTGTACTCACTGACCCTGCTGGTGCGCAACATCCTCGCCGGACTGCGCGCCGTCCCCGAGGAGACCCGGCAGGCCGCCCGCGGCATGGGCTACGGCCCCGTCCGGCTGCTGCTCACCGTGGAGCTGCCGCTCGCGCTGCCCGCCGCCATGGCCGGGCTGCGCATCGCCACCGTCTCCGCGATCTCCCTGGTCACCGTCGGCGCGATCGTCGGCTTCGGCGGGCTCGGCAACCTCATCTACGCCGGCATGAACACCTACTTCAAGGCGCAGGTGCTCACCGCGTCCGTGCTCTGCGTGATGATCGCCGTCGTCGCCGACGTCGTACTGCTGGGCGTGCAGCGGCTGCTCACGCCCTGGACGCGGGCGGGCCGCGGATGAACACCCTCACCGCCGCCTGGGACTGGCTCGCCGACCCCGCGCACTGGAGCGGCCCCGACGGCATCGGGCACCGACTGCTCCAGCACCTCGTCCTCACCGTCGTCTGCCTGGTCGTCAGCTGTCTGATCGCCCTGCCGGTCGCTCTCGTCCTCGGCCACCTCGGCAGGGGCGGGGCGCTCGCCGTCAACCTCTCCAACGTGGGCCGCGCGATCCCCACCTTCGCCGTCCTCGTCCTGCTGCTGCTCACCCCCGTCGGTGACTGGGGCGAGGGGCCGACCGTGGTCGCGCTGGTGCTGTTCGCGGTACCGCCGCTGCTCACCAACGCGTACGTCGGAATGCGCGAGGTGGACCGCGGCGTGGTGCGGGCGGCGCGGGGGATGGGCATGACGGGACGCCAGGTGCTGTTCCGCGTGGAACTGCCCCTTGCGCTCCCGATGATCCTCACCGGGGTGCGGATCGCCGCCGTCCAGCTCGTCGCCACCGCCACCATCGCCGCGCTGGCAGGCGGCGGAGGCCTCGGCCGGATCATCACCGCGGGCTTCAACCTGGCCGACACACCGCAGGTGGTGGCCGGTGCCGTCCTCGTCGCCTGCCTCGCACTCGCCGTCGAGGGCGCCTTCGCCCTGGCCGAACGACTCGGCCCGGCATGGGCGAGAGGAACGCGATGACACACCCCGCGACGGCGGTGAGGCCCGGATGAGACGCCGTACGACAGCGATGGCCGCGGTGGCCGCGCTGCTGCTGCCGGCCACCGCCTGCGCCACCGGCCCCTCCCTGGAGAGCCAGGGCCGGGTCACCGCGCCGCCCGGCGACAGCCGCGAGCTGACCATCGGCTCGGCGGGCTTCACCGAGAGCGATCTGCTCGCCCACATGTACAGCCTGCTGCTGAACCGGGCCGGCTACCGCACCTCCCTGATCACCGTCGCCAACCGCGAGCTGTACGAACCGGCGCTGGAGTCCGGCCAGATCGACGTCGTGCCCGAGTACGCCGCCACCTTCGCCGACTGGCTGAACGCCAGGACCAACGGCCCCGATGCCCCGCCGGCCGGGTCACCCGACCTCGACGCCACCATGACCGCCCTGCGCCGGCTCGCCGCACCGCGCGGACTGACCGTCCTCGACCCCGGCAGGGGCGTCGACCAGAACGCCTTCGCGGTCGGCGCCGCCTACGCCCGCCGGCACCGGCTCAAGACCCTCAGCGACCTCGGCGCGGCGGGACTGCCGGTGCGCCTCGCGGCCGGCGACGAGTGCGTGCGGCGCCCGTACTGCGCGCCCGGACTGCGGAAGACGTACGGCATCGACGTCACCGCCGTCGACCCCAAGGGCGTCGGCACGACCCAGGCGAAGCGGGCCGTGCAGAGCGGCCAGGACCAGCTGGTGCTGACCACCACGACCGACGCCACCCTCGACGAGTTCGGCCTGGTCCTGCTCGCCGACGACAGACGGCTCCAGAACGCCGACCATGTCGTCCCGGTCGTCAACCGCGCCCGAGCCGGCGGTGAGGGCGTCACCCGGGCCCTGGACCGGCTCAACACCGTGCTCACCACGGCCGACCTGGCCTCGCTGAACCAGCGGGTCGACAGCTGGCGGCGGCTGGCCCAGGACGTGGCGCGGACCTATCTGGAGGACAAGGGCCTGCTGAAGTGACCCCGCGCCGCCCTCACCGGAAGGCGGCGGCGTTCCGGCGCGCCCATGCGGCGAACGTGCCCGGCGCCCGGCCGAGCACCCGCTCCGCGTCCGGGCCGGCCCGCCGCTCGGCCGGCGTCGGTGCGCCGAGGATCGACAGGGTCGTCTCCACCACGTCCGCCGGCATGAACGTGAGCATCCGGCCCCTCGCCTCCTCCCGCGACAGCTCCACGAACCGCACCGGCTCGCCGAGCGCGGCTCCGAGGGCCTCGGCCTGCTGCCGGGGCGTGACGACCTCCGGACCGGTCAGCTCGTACACCTGCCCGGTGTGGCCGTCCTTCCGCAGGGCCACCGCGGCGACCGCGGCGACGTCGTCCGGGTCGACGACCGGCAGGCCCACGTCACCGAACGACGCGGCGACGCTCCGCCCGGTGCGGACCTGCCCGGCCCAGGCGAAGGCGTTGGAGGCGAGATTGCCGGGGCGCAGAATCGTCCAGTCCAGGCCCGACTCCCGCACGGCGTCCTCGATGCCCCTGGCCACCCGCCCGTGCGAGAGGGAGTCGGGCCGGGTGGCCACCCCTTGGGAGGACAGCAGCACGACCCGGCCGATCCCCGCGCCCTTCGCGACGTCCAGGACCTCGTGGGTGCGCAGCAGATGGGCGCTCGGCCCGCCGTTCTGGAGGAACAGCGCCTCGGCACCGTCGAGGACCGGCCGCAGGCTCTCCGCGTCGGTCAGATCGGACCGCAGCCACCGCACTCCTCGCGGGACGTCCGCCGCCGAGATCCCACGCGAGGTCGCCGTCACCGGCGCGCCCGCCGTCGCCAGCGTCCGTACCAGCGAGCGCCCGACGTTGCCGGTCGCCCCCGTCACCACGTACATGTCGAACTCCCTTGTCATCGCGTCCCTTTGACGCCGGAGCGACGCTAACAGCGCCGGTATAGTAGGTACCTAGGGGAAAGTGACTACCTCAGGGGAGCGCGATGGGAGCCCAGACGGCGAAGACCGAGGCGGCCGGGGTCGATCCCGTGCTCGCCTGCCCGATCTCCCCGGTCGTGGACATCGTCTTCAGCCGCTGGACCACACCGATCCTGTGGTCCCTGCACACCCACGGCCGCCAGCGGTTCGTCGAACTCGAACGCCGGATCACCGCGATCACCCCGAAGGTGCTCACCCAGCGGCTGCGCCAGCTGGAACGCGACGGTCTGGTCGTCCGCACCTATCACCCGGAGGTGCCGCCGCGCGTCGAGTACGAGATCAGCGACCTCGGCCGCAGTCTCGCCCCGCTCTTCGCCCACCTCGCCGCCTGGGCCGGAGAGAACCTGGACAAGGTGGAGCGGGCCCGGCAGGACTACGACGGGGACTGACCCCACCGGACGGGCGCCGCGGGAGCCGGCCGTTACGCGTCCGCCACCGAGTCGAACGGCGCCTGCCCACGCGGCACGCCGCGCGCGTCCGCGGCCACCGAGCGGCGCAGCGCCTCGTGCAGCTTCGCCGGGGTCAGCACACCCAGGAAACGGGCCCCGTCCAGGACCGCGACCCAGCCGGCGTCGTGCTGGAGCATCACACCGAACGCCTGCTTCAGCGGCGCCCCCACCGGCACCCAGGCGTTCATCCGGTGCGCCAGACCGCCGACCGTGCCGCCCGCGCTCAGTTCGTCCCGGCCGACCCAGCCGTGCAGATCGCCCCGCGCGTCCAGCACCACCGCCCACCGCGCGCCGTCCGTCCGCAGCCGCTCCGCCGCCCGGGCGGCCGGCTCGTCCACCCGGGCGACCGGCGGCTGCTCCAGGTCACCGGCCTCGATCGCGGTGACCGACAGCCGCTTCAGCCCCCGGTCGGCGCCCACGAACTCGGCGACGTACGGCGACGCCGGACTGCCCAGCACCGCGCCCGGTGTGTCGTACTGCTCGATCCGGCCCTGCCCGTACACCGCGATCCGGTCGCCGAGCCGCACCGCCTCCTCGATGTCGTGCGTGACCATCAGCACCGTCTTGGGCACGGCGGCCCGCATCCGCAGGAACTCGTCCTGCAACTGCTCCCGCACCACCGGGTCGACCGCCCCGAACGGCTCGTCCATCAGCAGCACCGGCGGATCCGCGGCCAGCGCCCGCGCCACGCCCACCCGCTGCCGCTGACCGCCCGACAGCTGGTGCGGATAGCGCGGCCCGTGGACCGCCGGGTCCAGGCCCACCAGGTCCAGCAGCTCCGCCGCGCGGGCCCGCGCCCTCGCCCGCTTCCAGCCGACCAGCGCCGGCACGGTCGCGGTGTTGTCGAGGACGGTGCGGTGCGGGAAGAGACCCACCTGCTGGATGACGTAGCCGATGCGCCGCCGCAGCCGCACCGGGTCGACGCCCGCGACGTCCTCACCGTCCACCAGGATCCGCCCGGAGGTCGGCTCGATCAGGCGGTTGACCATCATCATGGTCGTCGTCTTGCCGCAGCCCGACGGGCCGACCAGGGTGACGAGTTCACCCTCGGCCACCTCGAGACTCAGCCCGTCCACGGCCGTCGTTCCGTCCGGGTAGCGCTTGGTGACCTGCTCGAACCGGATCATGACCTCACGCTAGCGGCGGCCTCCGCCCCGCGCTCACCGACCGCGTCCCCTCGGCTCCGGAAAACGACCCCGTCCCTGGGATGCACGGCACCACGGCCACCCCGCGCATCCCCGCCGCCGACCCGGCGGGGACGCGCGAGGGCAGGACGCCCCTGTCACGCTCGTGGGGCGTCGAGCATCCGGGCTTCGCGGACGGCACGGCTCCCGCCGGCTGCCGTCCGGACGCTACGCGGTGACGTCCACGCCGTCCTGAGCGGACACGAGCACCACCTCCAGGGTGCGCGGACCGTGCACCCCCTCGACCCGGTCCAGTTCGATGTCGCTGGTCGCCGACGGGCCGGAGATCCACGTCAGCGGACGGGCCGGGTCGAGGCGGTCGAGGGCCTGCGGCACGGAGGACACCACCTGCTCCGGCACCCGTACGACACAGACGTGGTGGTCGGGCACCAGCGTGATGCGGCGGCGGCCCTGGTCGGGGCCGCCGTCCAGCACGATCGTGCCGGTCTCGGCGATCGCCACCGCGCAGGCCGTGACCACGCTGTCCACCCGGTCCAGCTCGTGCGGGGTGCTCTCGGCCCGGTCGGCGATCCGCTCGACGTCGGCCTGCGCGAGCCACGCCGGATCCAGCGCCGGCGGGACGAGCACCGTCCGCGCGCCGTGCCCGGCCAGCAACCCGGCCAGCACCAGCGGCAGTTCGCGCGCCGTGCACCGGTGCACGATCGCCCGGTAGTCCGCCAGGTTCTCGGCGAGCAGCTCGACCGTCTCGTCGACGGTGCGCCCGCCGTGCTCATGGAGGTAGTCGCGCACGACCGCCCGCTCGTACGGCAGGTCCTCGGCCGGCACGTCGGCGAGCGCGCGCCGCACCCGGCCCAGGACCCGTTCCCTGCTGCTCACTTCCCGGCTCACTTCCCGGCCCCCTTGTCGCTGTCCTTGCCCCGCGTGCGCTGCCACCAGTCCCGGAACGGCTCCGCCGGCACCGGCGGCAGATCCCGGGTCGCGCTCCACGCCCGGCCCGGACCGGGCAGCGTGCGCGGATGCAGTCGGCGGGTGCGCGAGGCGAGCCGCTGGCCGGCGCGCAGCGCGCCGGGCCGGGCGAACGCCCAGCGAGCCGCGCGCATCGCCGCCCGCTCGGCCGCGTGGCCCTTGGCCGGCTTGAGCACCACCCGGTTGCCGTCCCGGGTGACCGGACCGCCCTGGGCCACCCGCTCCCGCAGGTGCACCAGCACCTCCGGGATGTCGATGGCGACCGGGCACACCTCGTAGCAGGCGCCGCACAGCGACGACGCGTACGGCAGCGAGGCGTCGATCTCGCTTCCCGTGCCGCGCAGTTGAGGGCTGAGGATCGCGCCGATCGGCCCCGGATAGACCGAGCCGTAGGCGTGGCCGCCGGCCCGCTCGTACACCGGGCACACGTTCAGACAGGCCGAGCAGCGGATGCAGCGCAGGGCCTGGCGGCCGACCTCGTCGGCGAGGGTGTCGGTGCGGCCGTTGTCGAGCAGCACCAGGTGGAAGGTGCGCGGTCCGTCCTCGTCGGTGGTGCCGGTCCAGGTGCTGGTGTACGGGTTCATCCGCTCGGCGGTCGAGGAGCGGGGCAGGGTCTGGAGGAAGACCTCCAGGTCCCGCCAGGTCGGCACGATCTTCTCGATGCCGACCACCGAGATCAGCGTCTCCGGCAGGGTCAGGCACATCCGCCCGTTGCCCTCGGACTCCACCACCACCAGCGTGCCGGTGTCGGCGACCATGAAGTTGGCGCCGGAAATCCCGACCTTCGCGCGCAGGAACTTCTCCCGCAGGTGCAGCCGGGCGGCCTCGGCGAGTTCGGCGGGGGTGTCGGTCAGGCCCTCGGGCGCCGGGCGGCCCCACTCGGCCATCTCCGTGCGGAAGATGTCCCGGATCTCGCCGCGGTTGCGGTGGATGGCCGGGACCAGGATGTGCGAGGGCCGGTCCTTGCCCAGCTGCACGATCAGCTCGGCGAGGTCGGTCTCGTAGGCACGGATGCCCTCCGCCTCGAGGGCCTCGTTGAGGCCGATCTCCTGGGTGGCCATCGACTTGACCTTGACGACCTCCGTCTCGCCGGTCTCCTTGACCAGGTCGATGACGATCCGGTTGGCCTCCGCCGCGTCGGCGGCCCAGTGCACGACGCCGCCCGCCGCCGTGACGGACTCCTCCAGCCGCACCAGGTAGTCGTCCAGGTGACGCAGCGTGTGGTCCTTGATCCGCTTGCCGGCCTCGCGCAGCTCCGCCCAGTCCTCGACCTCGGCGACCGCCTTGGCCCGCTTGGCGCGGATGGTGTGGGTGGCGTGCCGCAGATTGCCGCGCAGGGTCGGGTTGCGCACCGCCTCGTGCGCCGCCGCCGGGAAGGCCGGCATGCCGACGAAGGTTCCGCTCATGCCAGGGGCTCCTCTTCCGTGCTCGCCAGGATCTCCGCGATGTGCACCGGACGCATGGCGGTGCGCAGCCGGGTCATGGTGCCGCCGATGTGCATCAGACAGGAGTTGTCGGCCGCGCACAGCACACCGGCCCCGGTCGACTCGGCGTTGCGGACCTTGTCGGCGCCCATCGCCGCGGAGACGTCGGCGTTCTTCACCGCGAACGTGCCGCCGAATCCGCAGCACTCCTCCGCGCCCGGCAGCTCGACCAGCTCCAGCCCCTTCACCGCCTGGAGCAGCCGGCGCGGCCGGTCGCCGAGCCCCAGCCCGCGCAGCCCGTGGCAGGTCGGGTGGTAGGTCACCTTCTGCGGGTAGTACGCGCCGACGTCGGTCACGCCCAGCACGTCCACCAGGAACTCCGTCAGCTCGTACGTCTTCGGCACCACCGGTGCCAGCGTCGCGGCGAGCCGGTCCCCGCGCCCCTCCGCCCGGGCCCGCTCGCCCATCCGCGGATACAGCTCCCGCACCATCGCCCCGCACGACCCGGACGGCGTCACGATCGCCTCGTACTCCCCGAACACCTCGGCGAAGTGCCGGGCCAGCGGCTCCGCCTCGTGCCGGTAGCCGGTGTTGTAGTGCGCCTGGCCGCAGCAGGTCTGGGCCATCGGGAAGTCGACCTCCACGCCCAGCCGGGACAGGAGCTTCACCACGGCACGGCCGGTGTCCGGATAGAGCGTGTCGTTGACACAGGTCAGGAACAGAGCGACACGCATCGCGGCTCCTCGGGGTCGATCATCGGATGGGTGCAGGGTAGTGCGGGGTCGGGGGAGGGGGCGGGAGGTCCGGCCCGCCGGACGGGGCGGGCGGGCCGGGGCTCGCCTCAGCGGGCGGCGAGCCGTTCCCGGGCCGCGCGCCAGCGCGCGGTGTCGCCGCGCGGCTCGTAACGGGTCAGCGGCTGGGTGCGGGTGAGCAGCCGCCGCATGTCGTCACGGTCGCCGACCAGGCCGTGCGCCCGCGCCTGCACCAGGACGTTGCCGAGGGCCGCCGCCTCGGTCGGACCGGCCACCACCGGCAGCCCGCAGGCGTCGGCGGTCAGCTGGCACAGCAGCGCGTTGCGCACCCCGCCGCCGACGATGTGCACCACGTCCACGGACGTCCCGGCGAGCCGCTGGGCGTCCTCGATCGCCCGGCGGTGGGCGAGCGCGAGGGAGTCGAGGATGCACCGGGTGATCTCGGCGGGCGTCTCGGGCACCGGCTGCCCCGACGCCCGGCACGCCTCGGCGATCCGCTCCGGCATCCGGCCCGGCGCCAGGAACGCGGCGTCCCCGGCGTCCACCACCGACCGCAGCGTCGGCACCACGGCCGCCGCCCGCAGCAGCTCGCCGAGGTCCGGCTCGCCCCAGGCCCGTACGCACTCCTGGAGCAGCCACAGGCCCATGATGTTCCGCAGGTAGCGGACCGTGCCGTCCAGCCCCAGCTCGTTGGTGAAGTTGGCGGCGCGGCTCTCCTCGGTGAGCACCGGGGCGCTCAGCTCCAGCCCGGCCAGCGACCAGGTGCCGGTGCAGATGTACGCGAACCGTTCACCGCTCGCCGGTACGGCCGCCACCGCCGAGGCGGTGTCGTGCGAGCCGACCGCCGTCACCGGCACGGGCCCGGTCAGGCCCGTCTCCTCCAGCACCTCGGCGCGCAGCACGCCCGCCGGGTCGCCGGGCTGCCGCAGCGGGGCGAACAGGCTGAGGTCGATGCCCAGCCGCGCCGCCACGTCGTACGCCCAGTCCCCGGTGCGCGGGTCGACGAGCTGGGTCGTCGAGGCGTTGGTCAGCTCGGTGCCCTGCTCGCCGGTGAGCCAGTACGCCATCAGGTCCGGGACCATCAGCAGCCGCTTGGCCTGGGCGAACTGGGCGGACGAGCGGGCCGCGGTGAGCTGGTACAGCGTGTTGAACGGGGCGTACTGCAGGCCGGTCGCCGCGTACAGCTCGGCGGCCGGCACGGTCGCCCACACCGCTTCCGCGATGCCCTCGGTGCGCGGGTCGCGGTAGTGCACGGGGTTGCCGAGCAGCGCCCCGTCGGCGTCCAGCAGGCCGTAGTCCACGGCCCAGCTGTCGACGCCGACGGAGTCCAGCCGGCCGCCGGCGGCGGCGCCCGCCGCCCGCAGCCCGTCCAGCACCCCCGCGTACAGCGCGAGCACGTCCCAGCGCAGGCCCTCGGGCAGCCGCACGGGCCGGTTCGGGAAGCGGTGCGCCTCGGTCAGCTCCAGGGTGTGCGGGCCGACCCGGCCGACCATGACGCGCCCGCTGGACGCGCCGAGGTCGACCGCGGCGTACGACTTGACGGAGGTCACCGGCGTCACCGCAGGAACGCGGCGGCGACGCCCGCGTCGACCGGGACGTGCAGACCGGTGGTGTGGGTGAGGTCGCCGCCGGTCAGCGCGAACACCGCGTTCGCCACGTGCTCCGGCAGCACCTCGCGCTTGAGCAGCGTGCGCTGGGCGTAGAACTCGCCCAGCTTCTCCTCCGGCACCCCGTACACGGCCGCGCGCTGCGCGCCCCAGCCGCCCGCGAAGATGCCCGAGCCGCGCACCACACCGTCGGGGTTGACGCCGTTGACCCGGATGCCGTGCTCGCCCAGCTCGGCGGCGAGGAGGCGCACCTGGTGGGCCTGGTCGGCCTTGGTGGCGGAGTAGGCGATGTTGTTGGGGCCGGCGAACACGGCGTTCTTGCTGGCGATGTAGACGATGTCGCCGCCCAGCCCCTGCGCGATCATCGCGCGGGCCGCCTCGCGGGAGACCAGGAAGGAGCCGCGGGCCATGATGTCGTGCTGGAGGTCCCAGTCCTTGGCGGAGGTCTCCAGCAGCGGCTTGGAGATGGAGATGCCGGCGTTGTTGACGACCAGGTCCACTCCGCCGAAGGCCAGCGCCGCCGCCTTGAACGCCTCGGCGATCTGCTCCTCGGAGGTCACGTCCACGGTGACGGCGACGGCCTTGTCGGGCCCGCCCAGCTCCTCGGCGACCGCGGCGGCGTTCGCCCCGTCGAGGTCGGCGATGACGACGCAGGCGCCCTCGGCGACCAGCCGCTGCGCGATGGCCTTGCCGATGCCGCTGCCCGCGCCGGTCACCAGCGACACCCGGGTCGCCAGCGGCTTGGGCTTCGGCATCCGCTGGAGCTTGGCCTCCTCCAGGGCCCAGTACTCGATGCGGAACTTCTCCGACTCCTCGATCGGCGCGTACGTCGACACCGCCTCGGAGCCCCGCATCACGTTGATGGCGTTGACGTAGAACTCGCCCGCCACCCGCGCGGTCTGCTTGTCCTTGCCGAAGCTGAACATGCCCACGCCCGGGATCAGCACGATCGCCGGGTCGGCGCCGCGCATGGCGGGGGAGTCGGGCTCGGCGTGCCGCTGGTAGTAGGCGGCGTACTCCTCGCGGTACGCGGCGTGCAGCTCCTTCAGCCGCGCGATCGCCTCGTCCAGCGGGGCCGTCGGCGGCAGGTCGAGGACCAGCGGCCGCACCTTGGTGCGCAGGAAGTGGTCGGGGCAGGAGGTGCCGAGCGCGGCCAGCCGCGGGTGCTCGGCGCGGGCCAGGAAGTCCAGCACCACGTCGGTGTCGGTGAAGTGCCCGACCTGCGGCCGGTCCTGCGAGGCCACCCCCCGCACGTACGGCGCCAGCGCCGCCGCCCGCTCATGCCGCTCGGCCTCGTCCAGCGGCTCGTAGCCCTCGACCACCGGGCCGAAGGGCTCCGCCTTGCCGTGCTCGGCGAGGAACGCCTCGGCGGTGCGGATGATGTGCAGCGAGTTGCGCTCGCACTCCTCGGCGGTGTCGCCCCACGCGGTGATGCCGTGCCCGCCGAGCACACAGCCGATGGCCTGCGGGTTGGCCTCCTTGACGGCGGCGATGTCCAGACCGAGCTGGAAGCCGGGCCGCCGCCACGGCACCCACACCACGCTGTCCCCGAAACACTCGGCGGTCAGCTTCTCCCCGTCGGCCGCGCAGGCCAGCGCGATGCCGGAGTCGGGGTGCAGATGGTCGACGTGGGCCGCGTCCACCAGTCCGTGCATCGCGGTGTCGATCGACGGCGCCGCCCCGCCCTTGCCGTGCAGGCAGTAGTCGAACGCGGCGACCATCTCGTCCTCGCGCTCCACACCCGGGTAGACGTCGGTCAGCGCCCGCAGCCGGTCCAGCCGCAGCACGGCCAGTCCGGCCTCGGTGAGCGTGCCGAGGTCGCCGCCGGACCCCTTCACCCACATCAGCTCCACGTCACCCCCGGTCACGGGGTCGGTGTCGGTGCCCTTGGCGGACGCGTTGCCGCCGGCGTAGTTGGTGTTGCGGGGGTCGGAGCCGAGCCGGTGCGAACGGGCGAGGAGGGCGGCGGCTTCGGGATGGGGTGCCATGAGCATTCAGTCCTCAGTGAGAAGAAGTTCCAGCTGGGCGCCCGGATCGGGCGCGGAGCGCCCGCTCAGGGGCGCGGGGAACTGCGCGACCAGCCGCGACCGGCCGGCAGTCCGAAGATCACAGAACCCGACGGACGCTCACGCCCCCCAGCCGGCCTGCTGCCCGCCGATCCGCTCGGCGGCGATCTTCTCGGCCCACCCGGAGCGGGCGTACGCGGCGATCGGGTCGGGGTCCAGCCCCATCTCCTCGCGCACCTCGCGCAGCAGCGGACGGACGTCCGTGTTGTACGCGTCCATCAGCACCGCGTTGGCGCCCAGCACGTCACCGGAGGCCTGCGCCTCGGCCAGCGCGGCGCGGTCCACGAGCAGCGCCTTCGCCGTGGCCTCCTGCACGTTCATCACCGAGCGGATGATCGCGGGGATCTTCGCCTCGATGTTGTGGCACTGGTCCAGCATGAAGGCGACGTCCGGGGTGAAGCCGCCGCCGCGGATCACCTCGTACATGATCCGGAACAGCTGGAAGGGGTCCGCGGCGCCGACCATCAGGTCGTCGTCCGCGTAGAAGCGCGAGTTGAAGTCGAATCCGCCGAGCTTGCCCTCCCGCAGCAGCGTCGCCACGATGAACTCGATGTTGGTGCCCGGCGCGTGGTGTCCGGTGTCGACGACGACCTGCGCCTTGGGGCCCAGCTTCAGGCAGTGCGCGTACGCCGTCCCCCAGTCCGGCACGTCCGTGGTGTAGAACGCGGGCTCGAAGAACTTGTACTCCAGCAGCATCCGCTGGTTCTCGCCCAGCCGCTCGTACACCGCGGACAGTGCCTCGGCGAGCCGGTCCTGGCGGGCGCGGATGTCGTCCTGGCCGGGATAGTTGGTGCCGTCGGCGAACCACAGCTTCAGATCGGCCGAGCCCGTCGCGTCCATGATGTCGACGCACTCCAGGAGGTGGTCGACGGCCTTGCGCCGCACCGCCGCGTCGGGGTGGCAGATGCTGCCCAGCTTGTAGTCGTCGTCCTGGAAGGTGTTGGAGTTGATCGCGCCCAGTTTCAGGCCGCGCTCCTCGGCGTGCTTGGCGAGCGCCGCGTAGTCGTCGACCTTGTCCCACGGGATGTGCAGGGCGACGGTGGGCGCGACACCGGTGAACCCGTGCACCTGGGCCGCGTCGTCCAGCTTCTCGCGCGGGTCACGGGGCACGCCCGCCTGCGCGAACACCTTGAACCGGGTCCCCGAGTTCCCGTACGCCCACGACGGCGTCTCGACTGCCTGGGTCTTGAGCGCGGCCTTCGCCGCGGCGAGATCGGTCACTGCTGGGCTCCTGTTGCTCAACGGGTTGCTACACCGATTCAATGAAACGATTCAGAACGGCAAGCTATGAGCCCTCCGAGGGGGTGTCAAGCGCTGTGACCAACCCCGTTGTCCGTGACCCCGCCGTGACCTTCCACTTTCGAAATTTTTTCGACACGGACCCATTGACGCGACATGGCTGCCCCGCCTAACGTCCCGGCAATCCAGTTGAAACCTTTCACGACGCCGTGAGAACCGCCACGCCGTTCCCGCCGTGTCGTCGAGGAGCCCCTCATGACCCACCCCGACACGGGGCCGACCCCGGTGCTGGCGCTCCAGGGCATCTCCAGGTCCTTCGGCGCCGTACGCGCCCTGCGGGACGTGTCCCTGGAACTGTTCCCCGGCGAGGTCCACGCCCTCGCCGGCGAGAACGGCGCGGGCAAGTCGACCCTGATCAAGACGCTCGCCGGAGTGCACCGGCCGGACGCCGGCCAGGTGCTGCTCGACGGCGCGCCCGTCGTCTTCCACGGCCCCAAAGACGCACGCGACGCCGGTATCGCCGTGATCTACCAGGAGCCCACGCTCTTCCCCGACCTGTCGATCGCCGAGAACATCTTCATGGGCCGGCAGCCCCGCCGCGCCCTCGGCCGCATCGACCACAAGGCCACCCGTGCCGCGACCGCCGACCTGATGCGGCGCCTCGGCGTCGACCTCGACCCCGACCGGCCCGCCCGCGGACTGTCCATCGCCGACCAGCAGATCGTGGAGATCGCCAAGGCGCTCTCCTTCGACGCCCGCGTCCTGATCATGGACGAGCCGACCGCCGCCCTCACCGGCAGCGAGGTCGCCCGTCTCTTCGGCGTCGTGCGCACCCTGCGCGAACAGGGCGCCGCCGTCCTGTTTATCTCCCACCGGCTGGAGGAGATCTTCGAGATCTGCCAGAAGGTGACCACCCTGCGCGACGGCGCCTGGATCGCCAGTGAACCACTGGACGGCATGACCGAGGACGACCTGGTGCGCCGGATGGTCGGCCGCGACCTCGACGAGCTCTATCCCAAGCAGCAGGTGACCCCCGGCGAGGTCGCGCTCAGCGTGCGCCGCCTGACCCGCGAGGGCGTCTTCACCGACGTCTCCTTCGAGGTGCGGCGCGGAGAGATCGTCGGCCTCGCCGGACTGGTCGGCGCCGGCCGCACCGAGGTCGCGCGGGCCGTCTTCGGCATCGACCGGTGGGACGCCGGCGAGGTCGAGGTCGAGGGACGCAAGCTCGTCAACGGCGCCCCCTCCACCGCCATGGCCGCCGGGCTCGCCCTCGTCCCCGAGGACCGCCGCGCCCAGGGCCTGGTGATGGACATGTCCATCGAGCGCAACATCGGCCTCACCGGACTCCGCACGACGGTGAAGGCCGGACTGATGGACCGCGGCGCCGAACGCAGCCGCTCCCTCGACTGGGCGGTCAGGCTCCAGGTGAAGTACGCCCGGATCGCCGACACCGTCAACACCCTGTCCGGCGGCAACCAGCAGAAGGTCGTCCTCGCCAAGTGGCTCGCCACCGGCCCCAAGGTGCTGATCGTCGACGAGCCCACCCGCGGCATCGACGTCGGCACCAAGGCCGAGGTGCACCGGCTGCTGAGCGAGCTGGCCGCCGACGGCGTGGCCGTGCTGATGATCTCCTCCGACCTGCCCGAGATCCTCGGCATGGCCGACCGCGTGCTGGTGATGCACGAGGGCCGGCTGACCGCCGAGATCCCCCGCTCCGACGCCACCGAGGAAACCGTGATGGCCGCAGCCACGGGGAGGGCCGCCGCATGACGGTCGCCACTCCCCAGCAAGCCCCCGTGCCCGACGTGGCCAAGTCCGGTGGCACCCGCCTGGTGGACCGCGTCTTCAAGATGCGCGAACTCGCCATCCTGCTCGTCTTCCTGGTGATGATCGCCGTCACCCAGGCCGGCAACAGCGAGTTCCTGTCCGAACAGGGCATCAAGGACCTGCTGCTGAACGCGACCATCCTGGTCCTGGTCGCCACCGGCCAGTCCCTGGTCGTGATCACCCGCAACGTCGACCTGTCCGTCGGCTCCACCCTCGGCATCAGCGCCTTCGCCGCCGGCACCTACCTCCAGGACGGCGGCGACCCGGTGGTGGCCGTCCTCCTCGCCGTCCTGCTGGGCGTCGGCTTCGGCCTGCTCAACGGACTGCTGGTCAGCCTCGGCCAGGTGCCCGCCCTGGTCGTCACCCTCGGCACCCTCTACATCATCCGCGGCATCGACTCCATCTGGGTCGGCTCCCGCCAGATCACCGCCGCCGACCTGCCCGGCTCCTTCGTCGACTTCGGCTCCGGCGGCCTCTCGGCGGTGCCCTGGCTGGCGATGATCGCGCTCGCCGTCCTGGTCGCCACGGCCTACTACCTCAAGCACTACGGCAGCGGCCGCGAACTGTACGCGCTCGGCTCCAACCCCGAGGCCGCCCGGCTCGCCGGCATCCCGGTCCGCAAGCGCATCCTCGCCGCGTACACCTTCTGCGGAGCGCTCGCCGGACTCGCCGGCGCCCTCTACCTGGCCCGGTTCGGCAACGTCGACTCCGGCACCGGCAACGGCTACGAACTCACCGTCGTCAGCGCGGTCGTGGTCGGCGGCGTCGTCTTCACCGGCGGCTCCGGCAGCGTCTACGGCGCGGCACTCGGCGCACTGCTGCTGACCTCCATCAACAGCGTCCTGCCCGCCCTCGGCGTCAGCTCGGTCTGGGTGCTCGCGATCAACGGCATCCTGCTCATCCTCGCCATCGCCGTCGACCGGATCGTCGCGGTGCGTGTGGCCACCGCCCTGAAGAAGAGGAACGCCCGCCATGCCTGAGTCCCTCACACGAGCCGTCAGGTGGGACACGGTCGTCGGCGCCCTGCTGATCGTCCTGCTGCTGATGTCGTTCACCTTCGTGGACGGCTTCGGGAACGCGCTCAACCTGTCCTTCCTGATCGGCAACACCCTGCCCATCGCACTGATCGCGCTGCCGATGACCCTCCTGGTCGTCTCCGGCGAGATCGACCTCTCCGTCGCCTCCACCGCCGGGCTCTCGGGCGCGGTGATGGGCGCCCTGTGGAACCAGGGCATGACCATCGAGACGATCATCCCGGTCTGCCTGCTGCTCGGCGTGGTCTGCGGACTCGTCAACGGCCTGCTCGTCACCCGGCTCGGCCTGCCCTCCCTCGCCGTCACCATCGGCACCCTCGCCGCCTACCGCGGCATCGCCCAGATCGTGCTCGGCTCCGACGCCGTCACCGACTTCCCCGCCCCGTACCTGGACTTCGCCGCCGGACGGATCGGCGACACCTTCCTCCCGTACGCCTTCCTGCCGTTCCTCGTGCTGCTCGCGATCGCCGTGGTCGCCCTGCACGCCACCCCGTTCGGCCGCTCCCTGTTCGCGATCGGCGCCAGCGAGGAGGCCGCGCGGTTCGCCGGCATCAGGGTCAAGCGGCAGAAGCTGATCCTGTTCACGCTGACCGGCCTGATGGCCTCCCTCACCGGCGTCTTCTGGGCCCTGCACTACGCCAGCGCCCGCTACGACAACGCGACCGGCCTCGAACTGTCCGTCGTCGCCGCCGTGCTGCTCGGCGGCATCGACTTCGACGGCGGCAAGGGAACGCTCGGCGGCGCCGTCGCCGGTGTCTTCCTGCTGGGCGCGCTGCAGAACGTGATGAGCCTCCAGGACGTCTCGGCCCAGTCGCAGATCGTCGTCACCGGTGTGCTGCTCGTGCTGTCCGTGCTCGGTCCCCGGGTCGCACGGCAGATCGCCGTCGCACGCGCCGGACGCAGAGCGGCCGCCACACCGTCCTCCTCCTGAACCCTCCCTCGCAAAGGACTCCCGCCATGCGCAAGTCGTCCCTCCGCCGCACCGCCGCGGCCCTCGCCGCCGTCACCTCCCTCGCCCTGGCGGCCACCGCCTGCGGCGGCACCACCAAGGAAGACGTGAAGAACGAGGGCGGCTCGGCCGCCTCGGCCGGCAAGGCCGACCCGAACGCCGCCACCAAGAAGGGCCTGACCGTCGGCTTCCTGCCCAAGCAGGTCAACAACCCGTACTTCACCACCGCCGACAAGGGCGGCGAGAAGGCGGTGAAGGAGCTGGGCTCCACCTACAAGGAGGTCGGCCCGTCCAGCGCCACCGACACCTCCGGCCAGGTCTCCTACGTCAACACCCTCACCCAGCAGCAGGTCGACGCGATGGCCGTGTCCGCGCAGGACCCCGGCGCCCTGTGCACCGCGCTCAAGCAGGCCATGAGCAACGACATCAAGGTCGTCACCTACGACTCCGACACCAAGCCGGAGTGCCGCAACGCCTTCGTCTCGCAGGCCTCCGCCGAGGACCTGGGCCGCACCGAGGTGCAGCTGCTCGCCGAGCAGATCGACTACAAGGGCGAGATCGCGATCCTGTCCGCCGCGCAGACCGCGACCAACCAGAACACCTGGATCGAGTTCATGAAGGACGAGCTCGAGGACCCCAAGTACAAGGACATCAAGCTGGTCAAGGTCGCCTACGGAAACGACGACGCCCAGCAGTCCTTCCAGCAGACCCAGGGCCTGCTCCAGGAGTACCCGAATCTGAAGGGGATCATCTCCCCGACCACCGTCGGCATCAAGGCCGCCGCCCAGTACCTCTCCGGCTCCAAGTACAAGGGCAAGGTCAAGCTGACCGGCCTCGGCACCCCGAACGACATGCGCAAGTACGTCAAGAACGGCACCGTCGAGGCGTTCGAGCTGTGGGACCCGGCCAAGCTTGGCGAGCTGGCCGCCCGCACCGCCGTCGCGCTGGCCTCCGGCCAGATCACCGGCAAGGAGGGCGAGACCTTCACCGCCGGATCCATGGGCGAGTACACCATCGGCAAGGACGGCGTGATCAGCCTCGGCAAGCCGACCGTCTTCGACGCCAAGAACATCGACGACTTCGACTTCTGAGTCTCCGAGTCTCCTCACCCCGCTGGAGTGGTACTTCATGCAGCGCGTCTGCTTCCTGCTCAAGGTCCGCCAGGACAAGATCGCCGAGTACCGCGAACGGCATGCCGCCGTGTGGCCCGAGATGTGCGAGGCGCTCTCGGCCACCGGCTGGCACAACTACTCGCTCTTCCTGCGCGACGACGGCCTGCTCGTCGGCTACCTGGAGACCGACGACTTCCAGGCGGCCCTCGCCGGAATGGAGGCCACCGACGTCAACGCCCGCTGGCAGGCCGAGATGTCCCCGTTCTTCGAGGCGCTGGACGGTGCCCGTCCCGACGAAGCGATGAAACCGCTGACCGAGGTCTTCCACCTCGCCTGACCCGGAGCCCCGCATGAGAAGACGCACCGTCCTGGCCACCGCCCTGGTGGCCGCCGTGGCCGGCGCCCCGGGCACCGCCCGCGCCGCCGCGCCCGGCCCCTCGGTCACCCCGGCCGGCACCACCACGCTCGACGGCCGGGCGCTCTACTTCGTGTCCTACGACGGCCTGGTCAACAACAACTCCTTCCAGAAGAACGGCCTGCTCACCTACAAGGGCCACCAGTACGCCGCCTGGTACACCGCCGACCGCAACGCCGTCGTCGGCCGCCGCGCCCTCGGCGCCACCACCTGGCAGACTGTCAAGGTCGGGCACACCCTGCGCTACGACGACTCCCACAACGTCATCTCGATGGGCGTCTCGCGGCTCGACGGCCGGCTGCACCTGAACATGGACTCCCACAGCGACGGCTTCACCTACGTCAAGTCCGCCGCCGGCCTGCTGGACGATCCGTCCGGCCTCGGCTGGACCGCCGACCGCTTCGGCGCACCCGCGGCCACCCTCGACGGCCTCGCCCTCACCTCCCAGTTCACCTACCCCCAGTTCGTCGCCACCCCCGAGGGCAGGCTTCAGCTCAGCTACCGCGCGGGAGTCTCCGGCAACGGCCGCAACGCCCTCGCCGAGTACGACGGCACCCACTGGACGGCGCTCGGCGAGTGGACCAGCGCCACCGGCACGTACACCAGCGAGCACGGCTCCTCCACCGCCCGCAACATGTACCTGCACGGCATCGACTACGACCGCGCCGGCCGCCTGCACGCCTTCTTCACCTGGCGCGAGCAGAACGGCGCCGTGATGTGCGCGAGCGGCGGCATCACCAACCACGACACCGGCTACGTCCACTCCGACGACCGCGGCCGGACCTGGCGCAACGCCGCCGGCACCGTCGTCGGCAGCACCGGCGGCCCCGACCGGGTGTCCGTCACCGACGCGGGTCTGGTCGTGGACCCGCTGAACCCCGATCATTCCCTGATGAACCAGGAGAGCCAGTTCACCGACTCCGCGGGTCGGCCGCACGCGATCATCTCCTACGTCCCCGGCCGCTTCGGCCAGTGCACCACGAACTACGTCGCCGACCGCACGGCGTACGGCCGCGCCTTCCACCTGCGCCGGAACGCCTCCGGCAGCTGGCAGAAGACCGAGATCCCGGTCCCGCTCGCCTCCAGCCAGCGCACCCGGCTGGTCCTGGACAGGTACGACAACGCGTACGCGGTGTTCCCCTACGGCCGCATCGCCGCGGCCTCCGCCGCCTCCGGACACACCGACTGGAGGCTGCTGTACGACGGCGCGGGCCTGAACGCCTTCGGCGAGGTGGTGATCGACGAGACCCGGATCGCGCAGGACCACGTCCTGTCGGTGATGTACCAGGAGAAGTCCAGCGGTACGACACCGTCGGCGCTGCGCGTCGCCGACTTCCGCCTGCCCGCGTGACCGAGCCGCACCGCGGCGGCATGACGGTACTGTGAAGGCCTTCCCGCCGCCCCACGTTCCCCTGGAGGTCCCTGCCCGATGGCCCAGTCGGTGGGTATCAAGGACGTCGCCCGCGCCGCCGGAGTCTCCGTCGGCACGGTGTCGAACGTCATCAACCGTCCGGACACGGTCGCCACGGAGACCCGGGCGCGCGTGCTGTCCGCGATCGACCGGCTCGGCTACGTCCGCAGCGAGTCCGCGCGCCAGCTGCGCGCGGGCCGCAGCCGGATCATGGGGCTGCTCGTGCTCGACATGGGCAACCCGTTCTTCGTCGACGTCGCCCGCGGCGCCGAACGGGCGGCCCGCGACGCCGGGCTCGGCGTGATGGTCTGCAACAGCGCCCAGAACCCGGGCGAGGAGGCCGAGTACCTGTCGCTCTTCGCCGAGCAGCGGGTGCGGGGCGTGCTGCTCACCCCGGCCGAGGCGACCGGGCGGAACATCGACGCCTTCCGCCGGCACGGCATCCCGTTCGTGCTGGTCGACCGGGTCGCCGAGGGCACCACCGAGTGCTCGGTCTCCGTCGACGACGTGGCGGGCGGCGCGCTGGCCGTCCGTCATCTCGTCGACGCCGGACACCGCACGATCGCCTACGTCAGCGGACCGCCCGGCCTCAACCAGGTCCGCGACCGGCGCACCGGCGCGCTGAACGCGCTCGCCGAGGCCGGCCTCGGCCCCGAGGCCCTGCGGGAACTGCCCACCGAACGCCTCGACGTCGCCGCGGGCCGGGACGCCGGCGCCCGGCTGCTCGGCCTCGCCGACCGGCCGACCGCGGTGTTCTGCGCCAACGACCTGCTCGCCCTCGGTGTGCTCCAGGCCCTGTACGCGGCCGGCGTCAGCGTCCCCGACGACCTCGCCATCGTCGGCTACGACGACATCGAGTTCGCCGCGGCCGCGGCCGTCCCGCTCACCTCGGTGCGCCAGCCCGCCGTCACCATGGGCGCGCTCGCCGCCGAACTGCTGCTGGAGGAGACCGTGACGGACACCGGCCGCCGGCCTCACGAGCACCGCCGGGTGGTCCTCCAGCCGGAGCTGGTGGTGCGCCGCTCCAGCCTGGCGGGGCGCTGAACGGCCGGTCAGCAGGGGGCGAGGGCGGGTGCCCGGGGCTCGCTGAACCGCCGGTCAGCAGCGGGCGCGGCCGGTGCGGCCGGTCCGGCTGAACCGGCGTTCAGCAGCCGATGGTGATCCCCGCTCCCGCCCGGCCGGCGGACATGTGCTGAACTGGGACGCGGTCCGCACTGCCGTCCGTTCCGGGAGACCTGTTGAGCGTCAGCTACCGCCAGCCCGGCGTCGTCCTCACCGACCGCCGTTTCACCGTGCCCCTCGACCACGCCGACCCGGCGGGGGAGACGATCGAGCTCTACGCGCGCGAGGTCGTCGCGAACGACAAGGCGCACCAGGACCTGCCCTGGCTGCTCTACCTCCAGGGCGGCCCCGGCTTCGGCGCGAACCGTTTCGTCGGCAGGCAGGCCTGGCTCGGCCGCGCGCTCAAGGAGTACCGCGTGCTGCTGCTCGACCAGCGCGGCACCGGCGCCTCCACCCCCGCCAACCGCCAGACGCTGCCCCTGCGCGGCGGCCCCGCCGAGCAGGCGGAGTACCTGGCCCGCTTCCGCGCCGACGCCATCGTCCGCGACTGCGAGCTGGTCCGCCGCGAGGTCACCGGCGGCGCTCCCTGGACCGTCCTCGGCCAGAGCTTCGGCGGCTTCTGCACGGTGAACTACCTCTCCACCGCGCCCGAGGGCCTGACCGCCGCCGTCGTCACCGGCGGCCTGCCCTCCCTGGACGCCCACGCCGACGACGTCTACCGGGCGGCCTACCCGCGTATCGAGCGCAAGGTCGCCGCCCACTACGCCCGCTACCCGCAGGACGTCGAGCGCGCCCGCCGGATCGCCGACCACCTCCTCACCCACGACGTGGTCCTGCCGAACGGCTACCGGCTCACCGTGGAGGCGTTCCAGTCCCTCGGCATCCTCCTCGGCGGCAGCGAGGGCAGCCACCGCCTGCACTTCCTCCTGGAGGACGCCTTCGTCCGCACCCCGCACGGCCCGGCCCTCTCCGACGCCTTCCAGGAGGAGGCGCAGGGCCTGCTGTCGTACGCCGGGCACCCGCTCTACGCCCTGGTCCACGAGGCGATCTACGGCCAGGACGGGCGCCCCACCGCCTGGGCCGCCGAGCGGGTCCGTGCCGAGTTCCCGCAGTTCGACGCCGCCAAGACGCTCACCGGCGACGGGCCGCTGCTGTTCACCGGCGAATGCGTCTACCCCTGGATGTTCGAGACCGACCCCGCGCTGCGCCCGCTGCGCGAGACCGCCGAACTCCTGGCCGCTCGCACCGACTGGCCGCCCCTGTACGACACCGCCCGCCTCGCCGCCAACGAGGTACCGGTCGCCGCCGCCGTCTACCACGACGACATGTACGTCGACACCGCCCACTCGCTGGCGACCGCCCGTGCGATCCGCGGTCTGCGCACCTGGGTCACCGACGAGTTCGAGCACGACGGCGTCCGGGCGGGCGGCCCGCGGGTGCTGGACCGGCTGCTGGCCCTGACACGGGACGAGGCGTGAGACCGCCGGCCGTTCCGCGGCGCTAGCCTGCGGCCATGACAGAGTCGACCACGCTGAAGCCCATGCCCGACGACTGGCAGCGCGCCCTGGCGGTCGTCGCCCACCCGGACGACCTGGAGTACGGCTGCTCCGCGGCCGTCGCCCAGTGGACCGAGGCCGGCCGCGAGGTGGCGTACGTCCTGGCCACCCGCGGCGAGGCGGGCATCGACACCCTGGCACCCGCGGAGGCGGCCCCGCTGCGCGAGCGCGAGCAGCGGGCGAGCGCGGCGGTCGTCGGCGTACCGGTGGTGGAGTTCCTGGACCACCGGGACGGAGTGATCGAGTACGGCACCGCGCTGCGCCGCGACATCGCCGCCGCGATCCGCCGCCACCGTCCCGAGCTGGTGATCACCCTCAACCACCGGGACACCTGGGGCGGCGTCGCCTGGAACACCCCGGACCATGTCGCGGTCGGCCGCGCCACCCTGGACGCGGCCGGCGACGCCGGGAACCGCTGGATCTTCCCGGAACTCGTCGAGCGGGGCCTGGAGCCGTGGGACGGCGTGCGGTGGGTCGCCGTCGCGGGCTCCACGACCCCCACCCACGCCGTGGAGGCGACGGCGGGCCTGGAGGCGGCGGTGCGCTCGTTGCTCGAACACCGGGCGTACATCGAGGCGCTGACGGATCAGGACCCCGAGACGTACGTCCGGGAGTTCCTGGCCATGACGACGGGAGCGGCGGGGGAGCGGTTCGGCGGGCGGCCCGCCGTGGCCTTCGAGCTGTTCGCCCGCTGAAGCGAGCGGCTGACGGTCACTCAGACCGCGGTGCTCGGCGCGACGGTGGTGCGGTGCGGGCGCACCACCCGTCCGTCCGGCAGGAGTTCACCGGTGTCGTCGAAGACGACGGTGCCGTTGCACAGCAGGTTCCAGCCCTGTTCGGGGTGGGCCGAGACGATCGTGGCCGTGTGGTGTTCCGGGCTGTCGGAGCTGGGGCAGGGCGGCTGGTGGCTGCACATGACGTCTCCTCGATGCGATCCGCGGGGCTCGCGCCCACCGGTCGGCTGCTCCCTCTGTAGTAGCCGAGGTTGTTTTCCGTGGGATGAGAGGACCCCCACACCGGCGGGAAACCGTCGGTGAGTTCTCGCTCCCGGCGCCCGCTTAGGGTGGAGCGCATGCGTGATCACAAAGGTGACCTGGCGGTGCTGCGCGGAGACTGCGGCAGCTGCTTCGGGCTGTGCTGCGTCGCCCTCCCCTTCGCCGCCTCGGCCGGCTTCGCCCGGGACAAGGCGGCCGGAAAGCCCTGCCCGAACCTCCGGGACGACCATCGCTGCGGCATCCACGACCGGCTGCGCACCGAGGGCTACAGCGGCTGCACGGTCTACGACTGCTTCGGCGCCGGGCAGCGGGTCTCCCAGGAGGTCTTCGGCGGCGAGGACTGGCGCGGCGGCTCCCCGGAGCACGCCCGCTCGATGTTCGACGTCTTCCCCGTGGTCCGCCAGCTCCACGAGCTGCTCTGGTACCTCACCGAGGCGCTGACCCTGCCCGCCGCCCGTCCGGTCCACCGGGAGCTGCGGGCCGCCCGCGCGCGGACCGAGGAGCTGACCCGGGGCACCCCCGAGGAGATCGCGGCGCTGGACGTCGCGGCGCACCGGCGGGAGATCGACGTACTGCTGCTGAGGACCAGCGAGCTGGCCCGGTCGGGCGCCGGCGGGCGCAAGAAGGAGCGCCGGGGCGCGGACCTGATGGGCGCCCGCCTCAAGGGCGCCGATCTGCGCGGCGCGAACCTGCGCGGTGCCTGGCTGATCGCCGCCGACCTGACCGGCGCGGACCTGCGCGGCGCGGATCTCATCGGAGCCGACCTGCGGGACGCCGACCTCACGGACGCCGATCTGACCGGCGCCTTCTTCCTGACCCAGCCGCAGGTCAACGCGGCGAAGGGCGGGCCGGGAACCCGGCTGCCGGAGACGGTGTCACGCCCGCCGCACTGGACGGCGCGGGGCTGATCGCCGGAGGTGGTTGGCGTACACCCCGATCTTCGATAGGTTAGGCAAGGCTTACCTAAGGAGGACTCGGATGGGTGTCGGCATGAGGGACGGTCATGTCTGGGCGGCCACGCCCGCCGCGGCGGAACGCGCCCGGTCGGTACTGGCCGCCGCGTGGTCGTGCGGGGTGACCACGGAGGGCGTCCGCGAGGAACTCGTCGGCACGCACACCGTGACCGAGGACGGCAGGATCGTCCTTCACGTACCCGACGACAGCGCCCTGCTCGCCGCCGCGATCTGCGCGCCGCGCGGCGAGCCGTCCGCCGTGCTGGAGTTCGCCGACGTCGCGCCGGTACCGCTGCGCAACCGCATCCGCGCCCGGCTCTGGCTCGCCGGCTGGCTCGCCGTCGACGACGGAACCCTCGTCTTCCAGGCCACCCGCGTGGTGCTGCGCGGGCCCGCCGGCGCCGAGGTGATCGACCTCGGCGAGTACGCCGCCGCCACACCCGACCCGCTGGCCACGGCCGAGGCCCGGCTGCTGACCCACCTCGCCGACGCCCACCCCGACGCCGTCGAACGGCTCACCCGCCTCGTCGAACCCGGCAGTCTGCACGGCGCCCTGCGGGTCCAGCCGCTCGCCGTCGACCGGCACGGACTCACCCTGCGCATCGAACGCCGGCGCGCCCACGGCGACGTACGCCTGGCCTTCCACCGGCCCGCCGACGACGTCGCCCAGCTCACCGAGCGGATGCACGTGCTGCTCTCCCAGGCCGGCGCGGCCAACTGCCCGCGCACGCTACAGCGGCAGCGCACAGACGGCGACGGGTGACGGGAACGGCTCACCCACGCGTTGCAGCCCACCGCTCGCGCGGTCCACACGGAAGACGGTGACCGTGCCGGACCGCTGGTTCGCCGCGAACAGCAGCCGCCCGTCCGGCGAGAAGGCCAGCTGCCGCGGGAAGTCGCCCGCCACCGGCACCGTGCCGAGCAGCCGCAGGCGGGCCCCGTCGTCCTCCACGGCGAAACGGGCGACGCTGTTGGCACCCCGGTTGGCCAGATAGGCGTACGCCCCGTCGGCGGTCACCAGGAACTGGGCCGGGTAGTTGGTGACACCGCCGCGGTCCCCGCCCGACCCCGTGGGCCGCGCCTCGCCGATGTCGAGACGGCCGGTGTCCGGGGCGTAGGCGCACACCGCGTACGTGTCGTCGACCTCGTTGGCCAGGTAGGCGTACCGGCCGCCGGGATGGAAGGTGAGGTGCCGTGGACCGGCGCCCGGCCGGGTGTGCGCCCGGGAGACCTCGCCCAGCGTGCCCTTCCGCGGGTCCAGCCGGTACGTGTACACGGTGTCCGTGCCCAGGTCGACCGCGAGGACGTGCCGGCCGTCCGGCCCGGTGATCACCTGATGGGCGTGCGGGCCCTCCTGCCCCGGCCCCGGCGCCGGACTCGTGTGCGTGACCAGGTCGGTGCGCTCACCCAGGGCGCCGGAGGCGTCGATCGGATGCACGGCCACACTGCCGGAGGTGTAGTTGGCGCTGAACAGCCAGCGGCCGCCGGGATGCACCGACAGATGACAGGGGCCCGCGCCGCCGGTGCTCCGGCTGCCCAGCACCTTCCGGTCCGCGAGCCGCACGGCGGTCACCGTGCCTTCCGGCCGCTCACCGACCGCGTACAGCACCCGCCCGTCCGGATGCGCCGCGAGATACGACGGATCCGGTACGCCGGTCAGGGTGCCGGCGCCGGTGATCCGCCCGGTCGCCGGATCGTACGAGGCCAGCCCGATACCGGCGCCGCCGCCTTCGGCGGAGGTGTAGGTGCCCAGATACAGCGGCCGGGGGCCGGACGGCGCGGGCGAGGCGGAGCCGGCACTCCCCGGCTGCTTCTCCGGCTGCTTCTCCGGCGGTTTCGCCGAGCTCGCCGGAGCCTTGGCGTCCGGCCCGCTCCCGCAGGCCGCCGCCGCGGGCAGCGCCGCGCACATGCCGAGGAAACGGCGCCTGCCACAGCCCATCGATTTGCCCCTCGGCCGTACCGGTCGTCTGTCGTCGTGTCGTGCTGGTCGTCCGAGGCTCTCATGCTCATGTGGTGCGGCGGGCGGCGGACAGCCGGTTCCGCAGCCGTCGCCGGGTGGTACGCGCCCGGTCCCGCATCCGGGTCAGCCACGGCCGGCGCTCACGCTGCTCCCGGGTGCTGCGGTCCAGCTCCTCCAGCAGCCGGCGCGAGCGGTGCTCGATGTCCAGCTCGTCGATGATCCGGTTGGCCTCGGCCAGCACGGCACCGTGCAGCTGCCACTGCCGCGGGTCCCGGCGCACCTCGTCCAGCATCAGCTGGGCCAGCTTGTCGCGGGTGGCCACCGCCTGGTGCAGCTCGTTGGCCAGCCGCTCCTCCGCCGACTCGGCGTTGGTGCTGACATGGGTGGTGACCAGCACCGCGAAGCTCACGATCGCGTCCGCGATCTCCGACAGCAGCTGCTCCACGACCGCGCCGGTCTCCGCCTCGAACAGCGGCTCCGGCTCGCGCTCCTTCGCCAGGTCGGTGAGGGAGCGCGCGATCACCCGCAGCACCACCGTGCAGATCTCCAGCGTGTCCAGGCCGGTGCGCAGCACGATCCGGTGCAGCAGGCCCTCGCGGACCCGCGGATTGAGCCGCAGGCTGTCCTCCGCCTGCCGCAGCGCCGCGTCCACCTGCACGATGTCGTGGTCCAGGCGGCGTGCCTCGTGCAGCCGCTCGGCGGCGCGCTCCACCGGCGTACGGCCGGCCGCCTCCTCGCCGACCCGCAGCATCAGCTGCCGCATCCGGCGCGCCAGCCCTTCGATCGACTCGCCGGCCTCGCCCACCCACACCGGTGGTGGCAGCAGCAGATTGCAGCCGAGGCCCACGACCGCGCCGATCAGCGTCTCCAGCACCCGCGCCCACGCGTAGTCCCCGACGGCGGTGACACCGAGGACCAGCATCGCGCTGATCGCCACCTCCGCGACGTACTCGTCGACCCGCACCAGATGGCCCACCCCGAGCGACACCATGATCACCAGCGCCAGGCTCCACCAGGTGAGGCCCACCAGCAGACTGAAGGCGATGGCGACCAGCACCCCGGCCACCACCGAGTTCACCCGGCGGATGCCGTTGGTGAGGGTGGCGTACAGGGTGACCTGGACGACGAGCAGGGCGGTCAGCGGCGCCGTGAGCGGCGCCGCCTCGGGACTGAGGTGCAGGGCCACGACGTACGCGACGGTCGCGGCGAACGTCGACCGCAGGGCCTGGACGACCACGGGTTCTCGAAACCGCTTGATCCATCGTGCGGCGGGATCCGGCCACTCACGTACAACTCGCATCCCTTGCGCTGTTCCCCGTCACCGCGGATGTCGAACGTACCTTTGCGATCAGTTCAGGCGTTCAGCTTGTCGAGGAACGCGAACAGGTTGCGCCTGGTGCGGTCGATCTGCTCGGCCAGAGTGAGGCTCTCCTCGAAACGGCCTCCGCTCTCCGGGACCTTCTTTCCGCGCAGGTAGAGGGAGCAGGCGAGGTCGGTGCACATGTACAGGCCGGCCGAGTTCCCCTCGCGGCCCGCCGCGCCGGCCTTGCGGGCGGTCATCAGCGAGACGCCGCCGCGCGGATGGGAGGTCAGGCACAGGGCGCACATGCTCCGCTGGAGGAAACCGCGCTGCGGAGGCGGGAACCGCAGGCTGATTCCGGCCAGTCCGCCGTCGTCGCGCTCGGCCACCAGATAGCTGCGGTCGGGCGCCCCCGGATCCCGCCAGCCGAGGAAGTCCAGATCGTCCCAGGGGCGCTCGGCGAGATCGCGGGGGAGGGGCAGGCGCTTGGCCTCGCCCTTGGAGCAGTTGACGAAGGAGTCGCGGATGTCCTTCTCGGTCAGCGGTCGCACGGGGCCTCCAGGGAAACAAACCGAAACCTAGGGGGTCTAGGTTTCGCGGAGTCCAGGGTAGGCGCGAGATACGTGGCGCTGCCATCGGATTTCCGTGGGCGCGCCGCCGGTCAGAGCCAGAGCAGTTCGACGACCTGGTACGGGACGAGGAAGAGCCCGAGCGCCAGCAGCGGGAGTCCGCCGAGGACGACGCCGAGCGTGCGCGCGATCCAGGTGCCCACCGGCAGCGCGGCGGCGGCCCGCTCCGGCTTTCGCGGGTCGTAGGTGACGCGCACCCGCTGCGGTGAGCCGCCGACCGCGCGGGCGGCACTGTCGGGCTCCACGAAGCGCTGGACGCCCCGCGCGTCGGTGAAGGTGAACATCCGCTTCTTGCCGTCGTTGCGGTGGAAGGTCGCCAGCACCGAGATGCCGCGGGCGCGCAGGATCACCCTGTCGTACAGAGCGGCGGCCGCCAGGCACAGGATGGCAACGCCGGCGAGCAGCGGCTTGACACCGAGGACGAAGAGCAACGCGCCGAGGATGTCGCCGTGCCAGATCAAGGTCACCAGACCGGTCAGGTAGAGGCCGGCCACGGCGACCACGGCGACCAGGACGAGGCTCGCGCCCGGATCCGGCCGGAACCGGCCGCGCGGCGGCAGCGCCTCCTCGGTCACCAGCCGCGCCCCGTCGCGGCGCTCGTCCGGGTCGCGCACCGGTATCGCCCGCTGGATCGCCTGTGCGAACGCGGCGACCGCCGCCGTCTTGCGGTCGGTCACCTCGTACACGGTGGGCGGAGCGCCGTCCGCGGCCGTCAGCACGATCCGACCGTGCGCGCGGCCGCGCCCTCCGTCTCCGCGCGCTCGACGGCGGCCAGCGGTATCCGTCTGCGGACGCCGCCCTGTTCCAGGTGCACGGCGTCGCCCTCCAGCCAGGCCGAACCGGAGCGTCCGCGCAGCGCGACGGAGGGCAGGGAGGAGCGGGTGGAATGCGTCGTCATGGCCGAACAGTAGCCATCCGGCGGCGAATTCGGACCAGGGTGCGCGCCGGATCCGCGCGCGGGCCCGTCGACGGCCCGCGGGCGCCGGGCGTGCGCGCAGCGTTCCGTACCCTGTACCGACAGCACGCGCGGGGGCCGGCCGGGAGGCTGCCGTCGCTCCGCGTCCCGCCCGCCCGCTCGCCGCGCTTCGCTCATCCCATTAATTAAGTGGTTGAGTAATATCGGGCGCACCAGGGTGGGCAGGCCGGGACGGGTATGGGGAGGAGCCACATGGCGGAGCGGAACGGGCGCACGGTACGGGACCTGAGGCGCGCCAACCGGACGGCCGTGCTGCAACGGCTGTACTTCGACGGACCGCTCAGCCGCTTCGAGCTGGGCCCGGCGACCGGGCTCAGCTCCGGCTCCGTGAGCAACGTCGTGTCCGACCTCGTCGCCGACGGCCTGGTCGAGGAGGCGGGCAGCGTCGACTCCGACGGCGGCCGGCCCCGCATCCTGCTGCGGGTGGCGCCCGGCAGCGGTCACATGATCGGCGTCGACGTCGGCGAGACCCGCGTGCGGGTCGAACTGTTCGACCTCAGCCTCACCGAGCTCGCCCGCACCGAGCGCCCCCTCGGCCGGCGGCAGTACGACGTCGACGTGATCGTCGGCCACATCCGCGACGGCGTCGCCGAAGTGACCGAGGCCGCCGGCGTCGACCCCGAACGGCTGCTCGGCGTCGGCATCGGCGTCCCCGGCATAGTCGAGCACACCCCGGACCGCGGCGCCGTCGTGCACGGTCAGACGATCGGCTGGGGCGCCGTCCCGCTGGAGGAACTGCTCCGCGCCGGCTCCCGGCTCCCCGACGCAGTCCGCTGGTTCATCGACAACGGCGCCCGCACCCTCGGCCAGGCCGAGATGTGGTTCGGCGCCGGACGCGGCGCCCGCAACGCGGTCGTGGTCCTCTTCGGCTCCGGCGTCGGCGCCTGCCTGGTCACCCCCGAGGTGGAACACGGACGGGCCCTCGAATGGGGGCATCTGACCGTACGGGTCCAGGGGCGCCGCTGCCGCTGCGGCGCGCTCGGCTGCCTGGAGGCGTACGCGGGCGCCGAATCGCTGCTGGAACGCTGGCGTGAGGAGGGCGGCCGGCCGCCGGAGGGCACCGACGAGGAGACCGCGCTGACCGCGATGCTCGCCGCCGCCTACCCGGCCGGCGACGACCCGGCCGACCCCGCCGCGCTCACCGTGCTGGAGGAGACCGCCGAGTACCTGGGCGCGGGCCTGTCCGACCTGATCAACCTCTTCCAGCCCGAACGCATCCTGATCGGCGGCTGGGCCGGACTCCAGCTCGGGGCCGGCTTCCTGCCCGCCGTACGCGGGCACGCCGCGGCGTACGCGCTGCGCCACCCCGCCGAGCAGGTGACGATCGACCTCGGACGGCTCGGGCCGGACGCGGTGACCGTCGGCGCCGCGATCCTGCCGCTGGCGGACTTCTTCGCCCGCGGCGGCCGCCGCCCCGAGCCCGCGCCCGAAGGGCCGGCCCCGGCCTGGCGGGCGGCGCTGGAGGAGCGGGTACCGCGCTGAGCGGCGGATTTCCACGCCCGGCGCGGGGTACTCGCGTGATCGCCCGGAGGCCCCGGGCGAACGGAAGGAGTACGCCGTGGACGAGCACCGCGAGGAAGAGCCGGGCCGTGGGACGCCCGCCGTACCGCGGGATCTGCCGGACCAGCAGGCTCGCGAGGACGAGGACCCGTGGGACGTGCCCACCGGCCCCTCAGGACCCAAGGCCGCGGAACGGCCGCGGGCCGCGGACACGGACACCACCGAGGACGGCGCTGAACCCGCGGACGTCCCGGACATCGACGAGGCGGGCGGAGGCCGCAAGGGCGGCCCCCAGACCGGCACGGTCCACCCCGAGCACCCGGCACCGGACGAGTCGACGGGCTGAGGCACGCACGGGCCAGAGACTCCCGCCTCCGCCGAGCATCCCCTCCCAGGGGACGGGCGAACTGACGGCCCGACCGCCCACGCTCGCGTCCCAGCCGTCCGGATCACAACCCGCAAGAGCCCCCGACGCGGCCCCGGTCGCGGGCTGTCACCTGTCTGACTCCGCCGCTTGTCTGACTGCGACCCCGGCGTCCGCCGCCGCATGGCGCCCGCTGACGGCCCGCGCCCGGCCGAGGCCGGGCACGGGCCGTCCGGCGCCATCGCGCCTCGCACCCGGCCGAGGCCGGGGCCCCTCCTGCGCCATCGCGCCTCGCACTCGGCGCAGGTGGCTGCGGCATCTGATCCGAGGGCCCAGGGGCGTCCGCTGCCGCGTCGCGGCTCGTACCCGCTGTCGTCGGCTGTCGTCGGCTGTCGTCGGCTGTCGTCGGGCCTCCGCCATCTCCCCGGATCAGCCGCTCGTCCCTGCGCGACCGGGCCATCGCCCGCCACCCGTCGACGTCGGCCGGCCCCGTGGCGCCGTGGCCGTCTCCGTGGATCCGCCGTCCGCAACGCCGCGAAGGGGGCCCGGGCCCGCTGTGCCGGCTCGCGCCCGGCCCCGGCGCCGTTCGACCCGGTGGCGGCAGGCGGCCGTCGGGGCATGTCGTGGCCGCCCGCCAGGGCCGTTCACCCCACCTTCCGCCCGCGCAGGGGTGCCGTGTCCGCGCCCGCGCCCTGTTGGAGGCCCTGGAGGAATTCCTCCATGACCTCGCTCGCGGCGAGGCGGGGCCGCCAGCCGAGTTCGCGGTGGGCGCGGGTGCAGTCCATCAGGGGGAGCCGGAGGACCGCGTCGAAGAGGTGCGGGGAGGCCGGCAGCAGCCGCAGGCCCCACGCGGCGGCGATCGCCGAGCGTGCCGCGGTGCGCGGCAGCCGCACCGGGCGGCTGTTCAGCAGTCCGCCCAGCAGCTCGGCGTCGACCGGCGGGTCGGAGGCGAGGTTGAAGGCGCCGCGCACCTGCGTGGCCAGCGCCAGCCGGTACGCCTCGGCCGCGTCGTCGGTGTGCAGCGCCTGCACCCGCAGCCCCGGGATGTCCGGCAGGAACGGCAGCAGTTCGGGGCGGGCCAGCGGGCCCGGCAGGAACCGGCCGCCGAAGATCCGCCGCTGCTCGCTCGCCGACTCCCGCTTGAACAGGAACGCGGGCCGCATCCGCACCACCCGGATGTCGGGATGGTCGCGCTCGAACGAGTCGAGGGTGCGTTCCAGGTAGGCCTTCTCCCGGCAGTACGCGGCGTCCGGCCACCCATGGGTCGGCCAGGACTCGTCGACCGCGCGGTCCTTCGGCCCCGGCGAGTACGCGCCGACCGAGGACGCGTGCACCAGGGTCCGCACCCCGGCCGCGGCCGCCGCGTCGAAGACCCGGATGCTGCCGAGCACGTTCGTCCGCCAGGTCCGCGCCGGATCGTGCGTCGGCTGGAACGCCCAGGCCAGGTGGATGACCGCGTCCGCGCCCTGGAACTCGCCGCTCAGATCGGTCCGGTCCGAGGCCAGGTCCACCGCCGACCACTCGGTCTTCGGCGGCGCCCACTGCGGGATCCGGCGGGCCAGCCCCAGCACGGAGCCGATCTGCGGATCCTCCGACAGGAGGCGCACCACACTGGTGCCGACATTCCCGGTGGCGCCCGTGACCACGACCCTGCTGCCCGCTGTGCTGCTCACCTTCGGCTCCTCTCGGCCGTTCGCTCGCGGGCGGGCCGAGTACCCCTGGGCAGGGCAGGAAAAAGCCCCGACCGGACGGGGGAATCACGGTCGGGGCGGTCAGTGGTGGGTACGGATGGCGGTCGCCTCTCGGCGAAAGGCTCCACAGGGCTTCAGCCGAACGATCGTCCCTGTGGGCAAAAGGTGAGGCCCGGGGACACTGTCCCATCCGTACCCACGGACGGTTCAACGGACAACCACTCGGATGTGTTCCGTCCTCCGCCGCCGCGCGCGGTGATCCGCGTCACGTCGTGGGTGCCAGCGGACTGTCCGCCAGGGACGCCAGCAGCTGCGCCGGGTCGTCGTACACGACGTCCGCGCCCGCCGCCTCCAGGTCGGCGCGTGGAATCCCCCCGCACAGCACTCCCACACAGCGCACCCCGGCCCTGCCGGCCGCCTGCATGTCCCAGACGGTGTCCCCGACGAACACCGCCCGCTCGGCCGGCACCCCGGCCAGTTCCAGGGCCTGTTCGACCGGTTCGGGCGAGGGCTTGCCCTCCGCCACGTCCTCGGCGCTCGCGGTGGCGGCGATCGCCTCGTCGGCGTCGATGGCGCGGCGCAGGGCGGAAAGTTCCGCGCCGCTCGCGGAGGTGGCGAGGACGACCGTCCAGCCGTCGCCGTGCAGCCGCCGCAGCAGGTTCCCGGCGTCCGGCAGCGCGGGCAGCCGGTCGAAGTACTGCCCGTACAACGCCTTGTGCGCGGCGTTCAGCGCCTCGTCCTGGTCCGTGTCGCGGTCCTCGCCGAGCAGATGTGCGATCAGATCGGTGGAGGGAAGCCCCACCGCCCGGTGCACGGCGTGCATCGGCACCCGGTGCCCCGCCTGGCGGAACGCCTCCCACCAGGCCGTGACATGGAGGTGATTGGTGTCGACCAGCGTCCCGTCGACATCGAACACCGCCGCGCGTTCCTTCATCCACCGCTCCTTCCGCGCCCGTGACACATCACCTCACGAGCAAGTCGCCCAACCGGCAGGCCGCCGAACCGGCACGTCGCCTCACCGTCGAAGCCGTCTCGCGAGCACGGCGTCCCACGGGACAGGTCGTCCCACGGGCCAGGTCGCCCCACGAACCGGTCGTCCCACGGACAGGTCGTCGCGTGAGCACGTAATCGCACGAGTACCACCTCACGCCCCCGGCACTCGCCCTTCCCGGGTCCACGCCAGCAGTTCGTCCGCCGACCAGGACGTCACCACCCGTTCGGGCGGCACCCCGCACTCCTCCGCGCGGGCGCATCCGTTGATCTGCCAGTCCAGCTGTCCGGGCGCGTGGGCGTCGGTGTCGACGGCGAACAGCACTCCCGCGTCGACGGCCCGGCGCAGCAGCCGGCGGGGCGGGTCCAGGCGTTCGGGGCGGCTGTTGATCTCCACCGCGGTGCCCGCCTCGACGCACGCGGCGAACACCTCGTCCGCGTCGAACTGCGACTCGGGCCGGCCCCGCCCGGTCACCAGCCGCCCGGTGCAGTGCCCCAGCACGTCCGCGTGCGGATCGCGTACGGCCCTCACCATCCGGCGGGTCATCGCGCGGGCGTCCATGCGCAGCTTGGAGTGCACGGACACCACGACCACGTCCAGCCGGTCCAGCAACTCGGGCTCCTGGTCCAGCGAGCCGTCGTCGAGGATGTCGCACTCGATGCCGGTGAGCAGCCGGAACGGCGCCCAGGTCTCGTTGAGCCGGGCCACCACGTCCAGTTGCTCGCGCAGCCGCTCGGGGGACAGGCCCCGGGCCACCGTGAGCCGCGGCGAGTGGTCCGTGAGGACCGTCCACTCGTGGCCCAGCCCGATCGCGGCCCGGCCCATCTCCTCGATCGGGCTGCCGCCGTCCGACCAGTCCGAGTGCGTGTGGCAGTCCCCGCGCAGCCGGGCCAGCAGTTCCTCGCCACCCCGCTGCGGGCGCGGCGCCATCGCCTCGCTCTCCAGCTTCTCCAGGTATCCCGGCACCTGCCCGGCCAGCGCCTCCCGCACCACCTGGGCGGTCTTCGGCCCGACGCCCTTCAGCGACTCCAGCGATCCGGCCTCGGCCCGCTGCCGCACCTCGTCGTCGGACAAGGCCGTCAGCACCCGCGCCGCCGTACGGAAGGCACGCACCCGGTACGTCGGCGCCAGGGACCGCTCCAGCAGGAAGGCGATCCGGTCCAGGGCCTCGACGGGATCCATCGCCACCTCCTCGTCCAGGCCTCCAGGGTTCCCCAGCCCCCGCGGCCCCGCACTCCGTACCCGGATCGTTTGTCCGCCCGCCTGCCGGGTACTGCCGACATCCGCAGGGCGCCGACGTCCGTACGAGGAGGGCCGCGATGTCCGTTCCGACCGCACGACACCCCAAGGTCGCCGTGATCACCGGCGCCGACTCCGGCATCGGCCGGGCCACCGCCGTACGGCTGGCCCGTGCGGGTCTGGACGTCGGCATCACCTGGCACAGCGATCTGAAGGGCGCCGAGGAGACCGCCGAGGAGGTCCGCGCCCACGGGCAGCGCGCGGAGGTGGCGCACATGGACCTCACCCGGCTGCCCGAGGCGGTGGACGCCGTGGACGAGCTGGCCGACCGGCTCGGCCGACTCGACGTGCTGGTCAACAACGCCGGCACGGGCACCGCCACCCCCTTCCTCGACCTGGAGCTGTCGGACGTCCGCTCGGTCCTCGACATCGACCTCGTCGGGCCCTTCCTGTGCGGGCAGCGGGCGGCCCGGCGCATGATCCGGCAGGGCGACGGCGGCCGGATCGTCAACGTCACCTCGGTGCACGAGCACCAGCCGCGGGTGGGTGCCGCCCCGTACTGCGCCGCCAAGGGCGGTCTCGGCCTGCTCACCCAGGTCATGGCACTGGAACTGGCCGAGTACGACATCACCGTGAACGCCGTCGCCCCCGGCGAGATCGCCACTCCCATGACCGGCCAGGAGGACACCGACGTGGAGACCGAGCGGCGTCCCGGCGTACCGCTGGGCCGGCCCGGTGACGCCCGCGAGGTCGCCGCCGTGATCGCCTTCCTCGCCGGCTCCGACGCCTCGTACGTCACCGGCGCCTCGTGGACGGTCGACGGCGGCATGCTGCGGATGGGCCCGCAGGCCGGTTCGCATCTGACCGCCGACGACTGGCGGCGGCCCTGAGAGCGCCCCGGACGGTCCCGACACCATGCGTCTGCGCAGCAGCGACTCGGAGCGGCCCGGCTTCACCCGGGTCCGCCACGGCCGGGGGTTCCGCTATCTCGACACCCACGGCGATCCCCTGACCGACCCGGACCAGCTGGCCCGCGTCCGCGCCCTGGCCGTCCCGCCGGCCTGGCGTGACGTCTGGATCTGCCCCTGGGCCAACGGCCACCTCCAGGCGGTGGGCACCGACGACGCCGGGCGCCGGCAGTACCTGTACCACGAGGAGTTCCGCGCCCGCCGCGAGCAGGCCAAGCACGAGCACGTCCGCGAGGTCGCCGCCGCCCTGCCCGAGCTGCGCCGCAGGGTCGCCGCCGACCTGTCCGGCCGCGGCCTGAGCCGGGAGCGGGTCACCGCCTGCGCGGTCCGCCTGCTCGACCTGGGCTTCTTCCGCATCGGCAGCGACCGGCACACCCGCCGCAGCGCGACCTACGGCCTGACCACGATGCTGCGCGAGCACGTCCGCTGCGGGCGCGGCGAGATCGCCTTCAGCTATCCGGCCAAGGGCGGCACCGCGATGGTGCGGGCGCTGGTGGACGACCAGGCCCACACGGTGGTCCGCTCCCTGCTGCGCCGTCCGCCGCGCGGCGGGGAGCGGCTGCTGGCCTTCTGGGAGCGGCGCGCCTGGCACGATCTGCGCGGCGCCGACCTCAACGAGGCGCTGCGCCGGCTGTCCGGGACCGAGATCACCGCCAAGGACTTCCGCACCTGGCACGCCACCGTGCTGGCCGCCGTCGCGGTGGCGGTGACCGCCGTGGGCGGTCGTGCCGCCCCGGCGACCCGCCGCCGGCAGGCGGCGCGAGCGGTGCGCGAGGTCAGCCACTACCTGGGCAACACGCCCGCGGTGTGCCGGGCCTCGTACATCGACCCACGTGTCTTCGAACTGTTCGAGCAGGGGAGGACGATCGCCCCCACGCTCAGCCGGCTCGGCGAGCACGGCGACTTCGGCCGGCCCGCCACCCAGGGAGCCGTCGAGGCGGCGGTCCTCGACCTGCTCACCGGGTGACCCGTGTCCGGATGCCGATGGCCGGAACCGTCCTACGCTTTATGGCATGACCGAAGTCGCGAGCCCGCATATGTCCCACCCGCGGATCATGGTGCTCGGTGTACAGCCGGGCAGTCCGCCGTTCCGCATCATGGAGATCGACGGTGAGGTCGTCGGTCAGGCCAGAACCGTCACCGACGTCCTGGAGACCGCCGCCGCCTTCGGCATCACGGTCCACGACCTCGACGACCCGGAGGTGGTCCGCTGGGTGGGCGGCGACAAGTTCACCTGGAAGCCCCGGTAGGTCCGGCGGCGGGTGCGGTCAGCCGACCGTCCACTTCTGGTTGGCGCCGCCGGTGCAGGTCCAGATCTGCAGCCGGGTGCCGTTCGCCGCGTTGTTGCCCGTCACGTCCAGGCACTTGTCGGCCTGTGGATTGACGATGTCGCGCGCCGCGGTGACCACCCACTTCTGGTTGGGGCCGCCGGTGCAGTCCCACAGCTGGACGGTGGAGCCGTCCGCGGTGCCGTTGGCGGTCACGTCGAGGCACTTGCCGAGCGCCCGGAGCGTGCCGTCCGCGCCGACGGTCCACTGCTGGGCGGCGGTGCCGTTGCAGTCGTAGAGCTGGACCGGGGTGCCGTTGGCGGGGTTCGCGCCGGCCACGTCCACGCACTTGCCGGCCAGGCCCCGGACGGCGGCGCCGACGGGCGTGCCGCCGGTGGTCACCGAGACGTGGTCGACGACCAGCTGCTGCGGGAGGACGGTGGAGCCGTCCGGGTCGCCGGGCCAGTAGCCGCCCACCGCGAGATTCAGGATCAGGAAGAACGGCTTGTCGAACACCCACTGGCGGCCGCCCAGGTCGGCGGGCGTACGGCGCTGGTAGACCTGGCCGTCGACCGACCAGCTGATCGAGTCGGGCGCCCAGTCGACGGCGAAGGTGTGGAAGCCGTCCGCGAAGGCCTGCCCACCGGGCAGGGTGTAGCCGGCGCCTATGCCGCCGGAGCCGGAGTAGCCGGGCCCGTGCAGCGTGCCGTGCACGGTGGAGGGCTCGAAGCCGACGTTCTCCATGATGTCGATCTCGCCCGAGTTCGGCCAGCCGACCTGGCTCAGGTCGTTGCCGAGCATCCAGAACGCCGGCCACATGCCCTGACCGCGCGGGATCTTCATCCGGGCCTCGACGTGCCCGTACTGGGCGGTGAACCGTCCGGCGGTGTTGAGCCGGGCCGAGGTGTACTGACAACTGCCGTACCAGCACTGGTAGCCCGCCGGGTTCTCCCGGCGGGCGGTGATCACCAGATGGCCCTGGCCGTCCAGGGCGGCGTTGCGGGTGCCGGCCGTGTAGTACTGCCGCTCGTGGTTGTTGACGTTGTCGCCGGTCTCGGTCTGCCACTTCGAGGAGTCGACGGCCGTGCCGGCGGGCCCGTCGAAGGTGTCCTGGAACGTCACCGCCTGGGCGCCGGCCGGTTCGGCCCGGGCGGGGACGACCGCGGCGGAGGCGACCAGGAGAGCGGACAGCGCGCCGAGCAGGCATCTGCGGAGCAGGCGTGGGGAGGCCACGGCGATCCCTTCCGTACGGCACACCGGTGCACGGGTGTGCCGACTGAGGTGGGGGGTAAGGGCGTCCCCTTGATTCAAGACCTGAACTAAGCCTCCGTCAATGCACTGGTACGGACCAAGTCTGGGTCGGTGTGGTGCGCCCCGGTCTCAGCGGCGCTTGTGCACCGCGCGGCTCATCCGCCGGCCCAGCAGCAGATAACCCACCAGCGCGCCGGTCGAGTTGAGGATGACGTCGTCGATGTCGAAGGCGCGGCCGGTGACCATCGCGCCCTGCGCCAGCTCCACCATCAGCATGACGATCGCGGTGAGCAGCAGCACGCGCAGGATCCCGCGCGCCCGCGGGGCGAGGACCGGCACCAGGATGCCGAAAGGCACGCCGAGCAGCAGATTGCCGCCCACCTGCTTCACCGCGTCGCGCAGTGCGGGCTGGTCCAGATAGGCCTGGATCGAGCGGCCAGGACGCAGATTGCTGTGCGTCAGCGCCTCGGAGGCGGGGGAGGGCTCCAGGGTGAGCCGGGCCAGCACGACCGCGAACGCCACCATCATCACGAAGGCGCACACCATCGCCAGCGCGCGGCCCAGCATCGGCAACAGCCGCCGCGGCGGGCGTTGCTCCCGTTCCGCCGCCCGCTCCGCCTCCCGCGCCTCCTCCCGCTTCTCACCGGCGGGACGGGGCCGCGACGGCACAAGGGAACTCAAGCGCATGGCTGGCCACGCCATTTCGATCCTCCCGTTTCTCGACTTCCATGGTCACGGAGCCCGGTTACCCCCGGTACCGCGAGTCGACGCCGGGTCAGGCGCCGTAGACGACGCGGACCTTCTCGAAGCCCAGTGAGCCCAGCAGGCCTTCGAGCATGTCGGTGGTGTTCTTCTCCGCCCGCGCGGTCAGCCCGCTCTCCTTCGCCGCGTCGCCGATGTGCCGCACCGCGAGCCGCTGGACGGCCTGTTCGCCGTTCGGGTTGTCCGAGAACAGATCGCCGAGCCGGTCCAGCAGGCCCCGCTGCTTGGAGACGGCGTAGGAGCGTTCGGGGTCGAGTGCGGGCGAGCCGAGCGCCGCGTGCGGCAGCCGCAGCGTGGCCGACGTGCGCTCCTCGTTCACGGTGACGTCGTTCTCGCGGACCTTGCCGAGGTCGACATAGGCGTCGACGGTGCCCGCGCCCACGTACAGGGTGCGGGTGCCGCGGAGCGCGTCCGGCAGGTACTTGGCGTCCTTCTCCAGGTCCACCACGACCTGGAAGTTGCCGGAGGCCGCCTCGTACCGGCTCATGTCCTGGATCGACTGGAGCAGCGCGGGTCCGGAGCGGTCGTGGGTCTCGGTGCCGAACACGTCCTTCAGGCCCGGCAGTCCGAGCAGCCGGAGCGCGGCGAGCAGCAGGACGAGCACCACCACCACGGCGGTCGCGGCCTTCGCCCAGCCCGGTATCCGTCCGAGAGAAGTCGTCATGGTGACGGGCCTCCTTCCTCCTCCCGTCCGGATGCCCGCCAAATTCCCTACCAGACCGCCGGGTTGGCGGATCTACGTCGATTGCGGGGGAGTGGGGGAGCGGACCGGAGGGGGTGGCCTACCGGGCCGGGCTCCCGGGCCGGTGCAGGGCCGCCTCGCGGGTGGGCAGCGGCGGCAGCAGCCGCGTCAGCCCCGCCACCCGGAGCACCCGCAGGACCGGCGGGTGGGCGCAGACCAGGTGGAGCCGCCCGTCACGGGCCAGCACCCGGCTGCGGGCCCGGTACAGCAGCCGGAGCCCGGACGCGTCGAGGAACACGGCCGGGCCGAGGTCGATCACGACCTGCGGCGCGGGCGCCGCCGTCGCCTCGTCCAGCCACGGGGCGATCTCCTCGGCCGCGACGATGTCGATCTCCCCGTGGAACTCCAGGACCGTGTGGCCACGGTCCTGGAGGACCCGCAGATAACGGGAGATCGGTGCAGGCTCCTGCTGCACGACGACATCGCCTCCAACCAGCCCCGAGTCGGCGCGCAACTGCGCGCCCTGCCCTGCAAGTTACCCTCGCGGACTGAATTTCAGCATGTTCGATTGACATATGTCTGTGAATTGCGGCCGAGTTCTTTCGTGTCGTGAACAAAGGCTGACAATCATGTCTCCGTCATGTCTCGGCCACGCCTCCGGCACGTCTCCGGCACGCCTCCCGCACGTGTCCGGCGGATGTCCGGCGGTCTCGGACCCGCGTCAGTCCACCAGCAGCACCAGCTTGCCGGTGGTCCGCCCGGTGTCACCGATCCGGTGCGCCTCGGCCGCCTCGGCCAGCGGGAAGGTGCCCGCGATCGTGGCGCGCAGGGCGCCCTCCTCGACGAGCCGCGCGATCTCCCGCATCCCGGCCCGGTCCGCGTCGACCAGCATCCGCACCGCCCGCACCCCGAGCCGCTCGGCCTCCCGGTGGAAGTCGTCCGAACCGACCGGCAGGATCGAGACCACGATCCCGCCCGGGCGCAGCACCCGCAGCGACCGCAGCGAGGTGTCGCCGCCGATGGTGTCCAGCACCACGTCGACGTCCTCGACCGCCTCGGCGAAGTCGGTCTCCCGGTAGTCGATCACCTCGTCCGCGCCCAGCTCCTTCACGAACGCGTGCTTGCCCGCGCTCGCCGTGCCGATCACATGGGCCCCGAGCGCCTTCGCGATCTGCACGGCCACGTGCCCGACCCCGCCGGCCGCCGCGTGGATCAGCACCCGCTGCCCGGGCCGCAGCTCCGCCCGCTCCACCAGCGCCTGCCAGGCGGTCAGCGAGACCAGCGGCAGCGCGCCCGCCTCGGTGTGGCCGATTCCGGCCGGCTTCGGCACCAGGGCACGGGCCGGCGCGATCACGTACTCGGCGTGCGAGCCATGGCCGAACGGGTACGGCAGCATGCCGAACACCTCGTCGCCGGGCTCGAACGCGGCCACGCCGATCCCGGTCGTCTCGACCACGCCGGAGACGTCCCAGCCGAGCACGAACGGCGGCTCGCCGAGAAAGCCCCCGGTGGCGCGGTGCTTCCAGTCGGTCGGATTGACCCCGGCGGCGCGCACCCGCACCAGCACCTCGTTCGGCCGCGGCGCCGGCCGCTCCGTCTCGATCTCGCGCAGCACCTCGGGACCGCCGAGGACGTCCTGACTGATGGCTCGCATGCTCTTCACATCGCTCATGGTGGACCAGCCTGCCCGGTGCCGCGCGTCCGCGAAATGGCAGGATTGCCAACATTCGATAGGATCATGCCATGCGAGGCGAACAGCGGACCGAACGGGTCGTGGTCCTGGCGCTCGACGGCGTCTACCCCTTCGAGCTGGGCATCCCCAGCCGGATCCTCGGCGCGGCCGACGGCCACTACCAGGTGCTGACCTGCACCGCCGACGGCCGTCCGGTGCGCACCAACGCGGACTTCACCATCGCCGTCGAGCACGGCCCCGAGCTGCTGGCCACGGCCGACACGGTGGTCGTCGCCCCCGTCGATCCGTACGCGCTGACCGCCGACCTCCCCGAGCCGGTGCGCGCCGCGCTCGCCCGCATCCGGCCCGGCACCCGGATCGTCTCCATCTGCACCGGCGCCTTCGTGCTCGCCGCCGCCGGACTGCTGGACGGCCACCGGGCGACCACCCACTGGCTGCTCGCCGACCACTTCCGGCGCCTGTACCCGCACATCCGGCTCGACCCCGATGTGCTCTTCGTCGACGACCACCCGGTCCTCACCTCCGCCGGGGCCGCCTCCGGTGTCGACGTCTGCCTGCACATCGTCCGCGAGGACCACGGCAGCCGGCTCGCCAACGCCGTCGCCCGGCGCTGTGTGGTGCCGCCGTTCCGGGACGGCGGCCAGGCCCAGTACATCGAGCAGCCTGTCCCCGAGACCGGCGCCGCGAGCACCGCGGCCACCCGCGCCTGGGCCTTGGAGCACCTCGGTGAGCCACTGGCCCTGGCCGACCTCGCCGCGCATGCCCGGATGAGCCTGCGCACCTTCGCCCGCCGCTTCCACGACGAGGTGGGCATCAGCCCCGGCCGCTGGATCGTCCAGCAGCGCGTGGCCCGGGCCCGGCAGCTGCTGGAGACCGGCGACCTGTCCGTGGACCAGATCGCCGGCCACGTCGGCTTCGCCACCGCCGCGTCCCTGCGCCAGCACCTGCACGCGGCGATCGGCGTCTCCCCGCAGGCCTACCGCCGTACCTTCCAGAAGGCCCGCTGAAGCCGCAGCGGCGGGATCCGTACGTCGGGCCACCGGACCGTCCGCCCATCCCTGCGGCCGCCCCCGAACCGAACGTTCCGCCCCGCTCTCGCGTCACAGGGTGGCGACAGACCTTCGGAGCCGCGGAGCTTCGGAGTCGCGAAGTCGCGGAGCTGGAAAGCCGCGGACTTCCGAGGAGAGGGGTGGCGGGTGCGCAGAGGACTGGTGGCGGTGGCGGTGCTGGTGAGCGTGGCGGCGGCGGGGGGCTGCGGCGACGGAGGGAAGGACGTCGTGGTCGAGGGCACACCCCCGGCCACCCCCTACCGAGGGCCGCTCCACGTGACGGCCCCGGACCTGGACGAGGACGGCCCGCGGGCCACCCGGATCGAGTCGGGGGCGGCCGGCCGGGCCCTGGAGTGCGACGGGGAGATCTACTCGGGCGGCGCGGGGGAGGTGTGGAGCGAGGGCGACGGCGGTGACACCCCGGAGGAGGGGCTGGCCGCGTTCTTCGACATCGAGCAGCCCGAACTGCCGCGCTCGGGATACCGGGTGGAGCGCGAGGAGGGCGGCCGCGTGCTGTTCTCCTACGACGTGGACGGCCGCACCAAGGTCGCGGTGATCGTCGCCGAGGACCGCGAGAACGCCCCCGGCTGGGGACCCGAGACCAGCGCCTCCTGCGACCCCGCCGAACTGCCCGCGAGTTTCACCGACTCTTTGGAGTACGAGGTGTGGACCGACGAGCACGGCGACCGCGTCCCGGTCACCCGGGTGCACAGCAGCGCGGGCGCGAGCCACTGCGACTGGCAGCGGGCCCACTTCCTGTCGGCCGGCCGCGACGCCGACGCCAGGCTGTACGCCCGCGACCCCGACGGCGTGCTCCCGGACGGGATGCTCACCTCGCCCTACGACGGCGACGTCCGGATGCCCGCCGACGCCCGCGACACCGGGTACCGGCGGGACGGCCGCGCCCTGTGGTTCACCCCCGACCGGTCGGTCGCGTACGTGCGCACCCCCGACGGGGCGGAGGCCTGGCCGAGGGTGAAGGACGGCCTGGGCTGCAAGTGACGGATCGGGTACCGGGGGGTGCTCGCGGGGACAACCGCACAGGTGAGTAAGGGTACTTGTCGACTCTCGCGCGGTTGGCGGAGAGTGACGGAACCCTCACCTCCGCAGCGGCCGTGAGGTTGATCCTTTAGCGATGAAACCAGATAAGCTCCCGACCGGCGCTGCGAGTTGACGCGATCGCGACGGGTCGGCTCACGGTGCGTACTCATGAGTGCGGTCCCCATGCACACCCCCCTGTTCGATTGTGTTGCCTCGAAGGATGCAGATGGAACTCGCCACTCCGCCGCCGGCGGCGCGGCCCCCTGTCGCCTGGTACAGCTGGTGGCTGATGCCACTCGCCTTAGGCGGCGGAACGGTTGCCGCCACGTTCATGAGCTCCGAGCGAATAGTCACGGCCGTGGCCGGTGCCGCCGCCACGGCGGCCGGTTCGGTGTGCGTACGCCTCCTCCTGCGTACCCGCGCCCAGCTCCGCCGCACGCAGGACGTCGCCCGCGCCGCGCAGGCCGAGCACTCCCAGCAGTGGCAGCAGCACGTGGCCGGCCTGGAGCACCGGCACGCCGCCGAACGCTCCGCCCAGGAGGCCCGGCTCGCCGAACAGGCGGAGGGCTACGAGGCCCGGCTCGCCGAACAGGCGGAGGGCTACGAGACCCGCCTCGCCGAACAGGCCGGCGGCTACGAGGCCCGGCTCGCGGAGCTGACCGAGAGCCACCAGGCGCGGCTCGCAGAGCAGACCGGCCACTGGCAGGAGCGGCTCGCCCACCAGCAGGCCGCGGTGTCCCGCCTCGCCGGCGAGCAGCTGCCCGACGCGCTGGCCCGGCTGCGGGCCGGCGACGCCATCGACGACCTGCTGCCCGCCGTGCGCCAGGACGCCGAGATCTCCCCGGAGCTCCAGGCCGACCTGCGCAAGGTGCTGCGCACCGCGCTGATCGGCGTCGAGGCGGAGTTCAACCGCTCCACCGCCGCCGAGCAGGCCGTCGTCGGCATCGGCAACCGCATCCACGTCCTCACCAGCAAGCTGCGCGGCCGGCTGCACGAGATGCAGGGCGAGCACGGCCGCCTCCCCGCCGTCGCCCGCGGCCTGATGGAGCTGGACCAGGCGATCGGCCCCGCCGACTGTCTCGCCGCCAGCATCGGTGTGCTCGGCGGTTCGGACCGCCCGGGACGGCAGTGGCAGGAGCCGCAGCGGCTGCTCAGCGTGGTCCGCGGCGGCATCGGCCGGATCAAGGAGTTCCACCGTGTCGACGTACGCCATCTGCCCGAACTGGGCGTGGACGGCGGTCTGGTGGACCACCTCACGCTGATCTTCGCGCACCTCCTGGACAACGCCACCCGCTACTCGCCGCCCACCGAACCGGTGATCGTCTCCGGCAAGGAGGTGCCCAACGGCGTCGGCATCGAGATCCAGGACGCCGGCAAGGGCCTGAACGAGGAGAAGAAGCGCGAGGCCGAGGAAGCCCTCGCCGGCACCGCCGCCGGACCGGGCCTCGGCGGCATCTCCGAGGAGGCCAACATCGGCCTGCGCGTCGTCGGCTCCCTCGCCCGCCGCTACGGCATCCGCGTCACCTTCGCGGACTCCCCCTGGCTCGGCACCTCGGTGGTGGTCGTGGTCCCGCACAAGTACTTCAGCGCGCTGCCCGCGGCCACCCCCGCCACCCCGGTCGCGGCCGCCGCCCCCGCCGCCGCGCCCCTCACGGTGTCCGCCCAGGTCCCGGCGGAGCCCGCCGACGACGTCGACACCACACCCGGCGGACTGCCCCGGCGCCGCAGCAGGCGCGGCGAGCCCGCCCGGCACGAGCCGGCCGAGCGCACCCGGCCGACCGAGGACAGCGCCGTCCTCGCCGTCCCGCCGGACGCCTCCTTCGCCGGCCTCGCCGCCTTCGCCACCGCCGGACGCCCGCCCGGCGACGACGGCCCCGCCGCCGCACCGACCGCCGGACGCGAGTCCGCAGAGCACCGCACTGAAGAGAGCGACTAGTCCACATGACGCAACAGGGAACCGACGTGAGCTGGGCGCTCCGCGATCTGGTGGAGAGCATCCAGGAGATCCGCTTCGCCCTCGTGGCCTCCAGCGACGGCAAGGCCATCACCTCCTACGGCGCCGAAGACCCCGACGACGTGGACCGCTTCGCGGCCGTGGTGGCCGGTCTCCAGGCCCTCGCCCAGCCGGTCGCCGAGCAGTTCCCCACCTACGCGGGACAACTGCGGCTGGCGATGATCGAGGTCGACGGCGGCCATCTCTTCGTGGTCCGCGCGGGCGTCGAGACCTATCTCGGGGTGCTCGCCCGCGAAGGCCTCGACCAGGGCCTGCTGGGTCATCAGATGAGGGACCTGGCCCGCAGGATGGGTGAACTCCTCGGCACCACTCCGCGCCTGGAGGAGCACTCTGGATGAGTGCTCCCCGCCGGCCGACGGACCCTCCCCCGAACTCTCGGCTTCGCTCGAACAGGGGGGACCCCCAGGGCCTCGAGCGTTACTACGTCCTCACCAAGGGGCGCAGCGGACCGGGCGGTTCGGCGTCGAGCCTCGACGTGGCGACCCTCATCGTCTCCCGCGCCGCCCCGGCGCCGGGCATGCAGCACGAGTACGCGGACATCCTGCGGCGCTGCCGCGAACCGCTGTCGGTGGCAGAGCTCGGCGCCCATCTGGGGCTGCCCTTCAACATTCTCGCGGTGCTCCTCGCGGACCTGCTCCAGGCAGGCCACGTCGAAGCCCGTGATCCCATCCCGGCGCACGGCGCCGGGCGCGGGCCCGACCTCGCGCTCCTGGAGGAGGTACTCAGTGGACTTGAAAGGCTTTGACCGGCCCGGCGCTCCGGCGTCCGGGGACACCCGCTCGGTGAAGGTGATGATCGCCGGCGGGTTCGGCACCGGGAAGACCACCATGGTCCGGTCGGTCAGTGACATCAAGCCGCTCACCACCGAGGAGACATTGACCCAGGCCAGCGTCGACGTCGACCACCTCATCGGCGTGACCGACAAGACGGAGACCACCGTCAGCCTGGACTTCGGCAAGATCAGCCTCAACGACAGCCTGATGCTGTACCTGTTCGGCACGCCCGGCCAGGAGCGGTTCTGGTTCCTGTGGAACGGCCTGTTCAAGGGCGCGCTCGGCGCGGTCGTCCTGGTCGACACCCGCCGGCTCGCCTCCAGCTTCCGGGCGATCGAGGAGATGGAGCGGCAGAACGTGCCCTTCGTCGTCGCCCTGAACGTCTTCCCCGACTCCAGGCAGTTCCCCGTCGAGGAGATCCGCGACGCCCTGGACATCTCGCCGGACATCCCGGTCGTCGCCTGCGACGCCCGCGACCGGGCCTCCAGCCGTGACGTCCTCGTCGCCCTCATACGTCACCTCAAGGAACGGTCCGCCGCAGCACTGGAGCCCCGATGAACGACCAGACGTTAAGCGGCCCCGACGCGCCGCGCGGATGCCCCTTCGGACACGGCGGGGACGACCTCACCCGGCTGTACGGGCCGGAGGCCGCGACCGACCCGGTCGGGATCTACGAACGGCTGCGCAAGGAGCACGGCACGGTCGCGCCGGTCCTGCTGGAGGGCGACGTCCCCGCCTGGCTGGTGCTCGGCTACCGCGACAACCGGCGGGTGCTGGACACACCGTGGCAGTTCAGCCGGGACGCCCGGATCTGGCGGGACTGGCGGGAGGGCCGGGTCGCGGAGACCTCGCCGCTGGTGCCGATGCTCGGCTGGCGGCCCGACTGCGTCTCCCAGGACGGCGAGCCGCACCGCAGGCTGCGCGGCGCCGTCACCGACGGGCTCCAGGCGGCGGCCACGCGCGGCATCCGGCGGCACGCCACGCACTTCGCCCACAAGCAGATCGACGCGTTCGCCGGGACCGGCCGGGCCGACCTGGTGGCGGACTACGCCGAGTACCTGCCGATGCTCGTGCTCACCCGGATCCTCGGGCTGGCCGAGGGGGAGGGGCGGCGGCTGGTCGAGTCCTGCGCGCAGGTCCTCAAGGGCGGTGAGGAGGCCGTCGTCCACAACGACCGGATCATCGAGATCCTCGGTGAACTCGCCGAGCGCAAGCGGTCCGAGCCCGGCTCCGACTTCACCACCGCGCTGCTGGAGCACCCGGCCGGCCTGGACACCGACGAGGTCATCAGCCATCTGCGGCTGGTGCTGATCGCCGCGCACACCACGACCAGCAACCTGCTGGCCCGGGTGCTGCAACTGGTCCTCACCGACGTGTCCCGGCTGTCCGGACTGATCGGCGGCCAGCTGAACATCTCCGCGGTGGTGGAGGAGGTCATGTGGAACTCCCCGCCGCTCGCCGTCATGCCGGGCCGGTTCGCCGCGGCCGACCTGGAGCTGGGCGGTCACCACATCGCGGAGGGCGACCTGCTGGTCCTCGGTCTCGCGGCCGGCAACACGGACCCCGAGGTGCGGCCCGACATCGGCGTCTCCGTCCAGGGCAATCAGTCCCACCTGGCGTTCAGCGCCGGTCCGCACGAGTGCCCCGGGCAGAACATCGGCCAGGCCATCATCGAGACCGGCGTCGACGTGCTGCTGCACCGGCTGCCGGGGCTGCGGCTCGCGGTACCGGCGGAGGAACTGTCCTCGACGGCCTCCACCTGGGAGTCGCGGCTGGACAGCCTGCCGGTGGAGTTCACCGTCTGAGGCCTGTCACCAGGACCCCGTCCGCCGCGTGCCGCCCGCCGCGCACGGACGCGCGCCCGGCCGAGGTCACAGGCCGGGCGCGCGACGGTGGCGCGGTCGGTGCGATCAGCGACGTGGCGCCGTCACACGGTCAGCAGATCGTCCACCGAGCCCCGGCCGGCGAGTTCGGCCGTGGCCACCGGGCCCTCCTTGGCGGCGGCGTACCGGCCGCTGGTGAGAGCCCACTCGTAGTTGCCGTTGATCCAGTGCTGGATGGCCTCCACGCCCATCCTCACCCGGGCCCGCTCCGCCGCGTCGAGGCCCAGCTCGTCGCACATGTCCGGGACGCGCGCCTCCAGCTCCAGGTACTCGGCCAGGCACGCGCTGGTCATGCGGTACGCCTCGGCGGCGGCGTCCTCCCAGGAGCAGCCGCGCTCTTCGCGCAGGACGCATATCAGGTTGTGGCCGTCGCCGCGGCGCCGCTCGCGCTCGAAGGAGTGGATGTCGTTCATGAAGCCGATGGTGTCGGCGGCCAGGTCCCGCATCCGTTCCATCAGCGGATGCGCCATCGCCTGCGCGGGCACTTCGAAGCGGCGGCTGCGCTCACCGGCGTCGATGCTGTGGTGGATGCCGACCGTACGGCGCCGGAACCCGGCGTACACGGGCAGCGCGAGGCCGCCGGCCAGGCCGTGCGCCGCGAGGTCGACCTCCTCGCAGTGCGCGACCAGGAACCGTCCCCAGGACGCGGCGAACCGGGACTGCCATGTCAGGGACATGCCATCCGAGAGGTGTTCCCAGACCTGCGCCCACGCCACGGTGATCGGGCACACCACCCGCGGCCGGCTGCCCGCCGGGCGCAGCGGGGTCACGATCAGCTCGCGCGCCACCTCGGCGATCCGGTCGGCGCGGTCGGGGCGACCGGCGTCGAACTGGTCGTCGAAGAGGAAGGCGAGGGAGAACCAGTTCATCAGCACGACCATGTCGTCCGCCGAGGCGTACGGATAGGTCCGGGCCGCGGCCTGCGGCAGATCCCACGACTGGTACTCGTCGAACCCTGTCTGGCTGCGCACCAGCCCCATCTCCCACACCCAGCGCAGGTGCCGCGCGCGGGCGTACTCCAGATGCGGGCTGACCGGAGTGTCGAAGGGGAGGTCGAACCGGACGTCCTGAGGCATGCGCTTCCTTTCGGGAGACGGACCGCAGAGCCCCCCGCCCCTGCGAGCGGGCGGCCGCGCTGCCGCCCACGCACTCGAACTGGCCTTCGTGGCTCGAAAGTTGAACCTAGAAGCGGTACGAGGCTGCCCCGAGCGTAAATGATCTACACAGCACAACGTCCGTGATCTCCGTTACTGCACAAGCCACTTGAGCTGCGTATACTCACTCGTCTCACTTCCGCACCGGCCTTGGCGTCCGGTGCCGGCCGGGCCCTAGAGCCCCGGCCGACCGAGTCCGGCGAAACCCGATGGCTCCTCGGGGCCCGCTCTGCATACGTTCGGCCGCATGGCTGACGACTGCTTCCGGCATCCACGACTCGCCGCGATCTACGATCCGCTGGATCCCGACCGCCGCGATCTCGACGCCTACCTCCGGACGGCGGAGGAGTTCGGGGCGCGGCGAGTCCTGGACATCGGCTGCGGCACCGGGGTGTTCGCACTGCTCCTGGCCGACCGCGGGATCGAGGTCGTGGGCGTCGACCCCGCCCGGGCGTCCATCGACGTGGCCCGGGCCAAGCCGGGCAGTGAACGCGTCCACTGGATCTGCGGAGACGCGACGGCCCTCCCGCCACTGCGCGTCGACCTCGCGACGATGACAGCCAATGTCGCCCAGGCCGTCGTCGACCGGGACACCTGGCAGAAGACCCTGCGAGGAACCCGCGAGGCACTACGGCCCGGCGGCCACCTGGTCTTCGAGACCCGTGATCCGGCCGGACGCGCCTGGGAGAAGTGGACCCGCGAGAACTCCCGCCGCGTGACGGAGATCCCGGGCGCCGGCTCCGTCGAGAGCTGGGTCCAGGTGATCGAGGTGAGCGGGCCCCTGGTGGCCTTCCGCTGGACCTACGTCTTCGCTGCGGACGGGCAGGTGCTGACCTCGGACTCGACGCTGCGCTTCCGGGAGCGCGAGGAGGTCGAGTCGGACCTGGCCGGGCACGGCTACGTGCTGCGAGAGGTGCGTGACGCGCCCGACCGGCCGGGCAGGGAGTTCGTCTTCCTCGCTCGACGCCCCTGATCCTCGGTCCGCCACGCCACCAGAACCCCGAGGGCACACGCTCGACGAGCGACGGCGGCGCGGCCCGCGCGGCGGCCGACTGAATCCGGTGGCGCGGGATATCCGCAAGGTACAAGGGCGCGGGGCGGACCCCCGGGTCCCGAACCCTGCGGAGGAGACATGCCATTGGTCAGCGCGGGCGTCGTGGTGCTCGACTGTGCCGAGCCCGACAAGCTCGCCGCGTTCTACAAGCAGCTCCTGGACGCCGAGGAGACCGAAGCGACCGCCAACCGGGTGGAGATACGCAGCCCCGACGGCACCCGGCTGGCGTTCCGCCGGGACGTCAACGCCACCCCGCCGAGCTGGCCGCGCCCCGAGAACTCCCTCCAGGCCCACCTGGAGTTCGTGGTCACCGACCTCGACGCGGCGGAACGCCGGGTCGTCACCCTCGGCGGCCGTCCCATCGACGCCCAGGACCCCGCCGGCACCTTCGAGTCCCGAGGCTGCGCCGACCCGGCGGGCCACCCGTTCACCCTCCGCCGCTCGGTGCCGGTGGGGCCCAAGCAGGGCTGAAGAGGGTCCGGGTGTCCTGCCCCTGAGTGCCGCGCCGTCCGCGGCCACCCGCGGCACCGGGGTGTCCGTGCGGTCGTCCCGCAGCGGTCCCACCGTGTCGGCCACCGCCTCGGGGAAGGCCGGCTCGGAGGGCCGTCCGCCCACTTCGACGACAGGCGCGGCCGGCGTTCACAAGGACTCCCGCAGCAACACCGCCGTGTGTGCGTCCGCGGGGAAGAACGTCTCGATGGCGATCTCGTCCAGCGTCACATCGCGCGGCGAGCCGAACACCGTCGTGGTGTACAGCAGGGCGAGTTCGCCGCGCTCCGTCGACATCCGCAGCGGAACGACCAGGTCGTCCGGGAACGCCTCGGCTTCCGTCCCGCTCCCGCCAGGGGCCGGATAGCTCTCCAGTTCCGCCAGCAGCTCGGCCAGACCGGCCGCCGAGGTGCGGTCCAGCTGACGCCGGACCCGGCGCAGCACATGGGCTCGCCACTGCGCCAGGTTGCGGATGCGGCCCGCCAGACCGTCCGGGTGCAGGGTCGCCTTGAGCACGTTGAACGGCTGCCGTGACGACGTGCCGTCGACATCGCCGAGGAACACTTCCATGGCCCGGTTCGCGGCCAGCAGTTCCCAGCGCACATTGACGGCGAGCGCGGGATTCGGCTCGTGGCCGGTCAGCACGGCCTCCACGGCGGCCCGCGCCGCGCCGAGGTCGGCGAAGGGCCGCTCGGGATGCACCGGGGCGAAACCCGCGGCCAGATAGAGCGCGTTGCGCTCCCGCAGCGGCACGTCGAGCTCGTCGCACAGGCGGCGGATCATGTCGCGGCTCGGATGGGCCCGGCCCGTCTCGATGCAGCTGAGGTGCCGGGTGGACAGCTCGGCGGCGAGCGACACGTCGAGCTGCGACCGGCGGCGCCGCTCGCGCCACCGCCGTACCAGCGTCCCGACGGGCTCGGTGGTCGTCGTCATGACGAAAGGGTCCACGGCCCGCACGGGGCACGGCAATGACCTCGCAGGTCATCGACAGCCGTCCGCGGCCGGTTCAGAGTCGGTCCCCGGCACGGTGCGCAGCCCGGCGACCCGTGCGACGACGCGATCGACGAGACGACGAGACGACGAGACGACGAGACGACGAGACGACGAGACGACGAGGGGACCACGCCATGACCGAGACGGCGGAACACATCCGAATGCGCGACGGAGCCGAGGCCGCCCTGGAGCGGTACGTGCGGTTCTGGAACGCCACCACCGAGCCGGAACAGCGCCGCCTCGCGGCGGCGGCCTTCACCGACGGCGTCGAGTACCGCGCCGAGATCGGCATCCTCAGCGGCGCACAGGCGTTGATGGACTTCCGCAACCGGTTCCTCGCCCACGTGGGCGCCGCCTCCCTCCGCCTGCGCGAACAGCCGAGGATCCACCACGACCGGGCCAGGCTGAAGTGGGAGATCCTGACCGGCGACGACGGGAACGCCACGTCGTTCGCCGAGGGAACCGATGTGATCGTCCTCGACGGGAACGGCCGGATCAGCGCCGTCACCGCGTTCCTCGACCGGGCACCGGAGGGGTTCGACCCGGCCGCGCAGCACTGACAGGCATACGCAGGGCCCGGGCCGCCGAGGGCCCGGGCCTCCTGGGAAGGGGGACGGTCGGGTCAGTCCCGGCCGCCCTTGTCCTTGGCCGGCCACACCCCGGTCGTACGGGCGATGGCCTTGGCGCCGGTGCGGTCGACCGCGCTGCGCACCGCGGCGAAGATGGCGCCCTGGATCGCGGCGGCCAGCAGGATCTCGCCCCAGCCGCGGTCCGGGTCGAGCGCGTCCGGCGCGTCCTCCTCGTCCCGGATCGCCATCCAGACCTTGCGGAAGGCGAGGCCCGCCAGCGCACCTCCCGACCAGCCCAGCAGCCAGCCGACCGGCTGGTAGACGGCGGGCAGTTTCCGCTTCTTGCTCTTGGCCACCTGCATCTCCTTCATCTCGTACGACGGTTGCGGGGGATCACGGCCGGCCCGCGGCCGGGACCTCCTCACCGGCCCGCACCGGCCCCGGCGGTGTGCCGTCCCCGAACGGGTGCCCGCCCAGCCGCTCACGGTGATGGGCTGTCAGCCAGCCGGACAGGTCCGGTCCGAGAGGCACGAGCCGGGTCGGGTTGATACCGGTGTGCACCTGGTAGTAGTGCCGCTTGATGTGGTCGAAGTCGACGGTGTCCCCGAAACCGGGGGTCTGGAACAGGTCGCGGGCGTACGCCCACAGCACCTCGTTCTCCGTCAGCTTCCAGCGGTTGCACTTGAAGTGGCCGTGATAGACGGCGTCGAAACGCACCAATGTGGTGAAGAGCCGGATGTCCGCCTCGGTGATCGTGTCCCCGACCAGGTACCGCTGCCCGGCCAGTCGCGGGGTCAGCAGCTCCAGCCGGCGGAAGACGTCGGAGCAGGCGGCCTCGTACTCCGCCTGGTCCGTGGCGAAGCCCGCCCGGTACACGCCGTTGTTGACGTCCGTGAAGACCTCCGCCATCACGGTGTCGATCTCGTCGCGCGACCGCTGCGGGTACAGGTCCGGCGCCCCTTCCCGGTGCAGGGCCGTCCACTCGGTGGCGAAGTCCAGGGTGATCCGCTGGTAGTCGTTGGTGACCAGCTTCCCCGTGGACACGTCGACGATCGCCGGGACGCTCACCCCGCCCGGATAGCCGGTCTCCCGCCGGTCGTACGCCTCGCTGAGGAAGCGGATGCCGAGCACGGGGTCGCGGCCGTCCGGGTCGAGACCGAAGTGCCAGCTCCGGTCGTCCTGCACGGGGTCGGTGATCGCCAGCGAGACCGCGGACTCCAGGCCCAGCAGCCGGCGCGAGATCACCGCCCGGCTCGCCCACGGACAGGCACGGCTGGCCACCAGCCGGTAGCGGCCCGCCGCCACCGGCCAGCCGTCCCGCCCGTCCGCGGTGATCCGGTCGGCGAAATGGCTTCTGGACCGCTTGAAGGACTTCCGGCCGTAGGCGCTGTTGCCGTCGCCCGCGCCGCTCATGCCTGGCTCCTCTCGTCATGTGGACCCTGTCCACCGGTGTCCCGAGTTCCCCCGTTCACGCGGTCCGCACGGTGTGATGCGAGCCGACCGGGGCATCCGGCGGTGGTGAGTGGGACATCCTCGAACGCAGACGGGCAGCAGCGGTCGGTATCGGACCGGGAGGGGCGCACACCGGATGAGGAGAAGCGGCGGGCCCTGGCGGCCGGCCCACGGCAGCCGCCGGGCGAGACACCCGCCGCCCGGCAGGCGGCGCACGAGGCAGCGCGCGAGGCGGACAGCAGGACACGGGTCACCGTGCTGGTGGCGCTGGCGGCCAATCTGGTGATCGCGGTCGCCAAGACGATCGGCGGCCTGCTCGCGGGCTCACCGGCCCTGCTGTCCGAGGCCGCCCATTCGGTCGCCGACAGCCTCAACGAGGTCTTCCTGCTGGCCGCGCTGCGCCGCAGCCGCCGCCCCGCCGACCGCCGCCACCCCTTCGGCTACGGCAAGGAACGCTTCTTCTGGTCGCTGCTCGCCGCCGTCGGGATCTTCATCATGGGCGGCTGCTTCTCCTTCTACCAGGGGGTGGAAGCTCTCACCAAGGGCACCGAGGAGAGCTTCGGCGGCTATGTGGCCGGCATGGTGGTGCTCGGGGTGGCCCTGCTCGCCGAGGGCGCCTCCTTGCTGCGGGCGCTGCACCAACTGCGCGGCCAGGGAGTCTCCGACGGACTGCGCGACCCGGCGCTGCGCACGGTCGTCGCCGAGGACGGCACGGCGGTGCTCGGCGTGACCCTCGCCCTCGTCGGGATGGCCCTGCACATGACCACCGGGCAGGTGGTGTGGGAGGCCTCCGCGTCGCTGGCCATCGGCACCCTGCTGGTGTACGTCGCCTACCGGCTGGGCCGGGACGCCCGCGACCAGCTGATCGGCGAGGCCGCCGACCCGGAGGCGAGCGGCCGGATCCGCGCCCTGCTGCGGGCCCAGCCGGAGATCGACAGCGTGGAGGCGCTGTTCACCATGAAGACGGGGATCGACTCGCTGCTGGTCGCCGCGCGCGTCGACCTGGTGCCCGGTCTGGACAGCGAGCGGGTCGAGGAGGTGGCGGTGCGGATCAAGCGCTCGATCGGCGGCACGGTCCCCGAGGCGGACCAGATCTTCCTCGATGTGACCGACCGGCTGGCGCAGGAGGCACGAACAAGCCCCGCCGCGACGGGGGAGCGCGGCGGGGCCTGACGTGCGGGTGCCCGGGGCGTGTGGTTCCATGCGCTCCGGGCCCGACTTTTTTCCGCGGGCGGTTCGCGCCGGCCGGTCAGTCCAGCGGTTCGAGCACGAACACCGGGATCTCGCGGTCGGTCTTCTTCTGGTAGTCGGCGTACGGCGGGTAGGCCGCGACGGCCCGCTCCCACCAGGCGGCCTTCTCCGCGCCGGTGACCTCGCGGGCCTTCATGTCCTTGAGCACCGTGCCGTCGCGCAGTTCCACCCGCGGATCGGCCTTGATGTTGTGGTACCAGACGGGGTGCTTCGGGGCGCCGCCCAGGGAGGCGACGACGGCATAGCGCCCCTCGTGCTCGACGCGCATCAGCGGGGTCTTGCGGATCTTGCCGCTTCTGGCGCCTCGCGTGGTCAGCAGGACGACGGGCATTCCGGTGTCCAGCAGGGTCGTGCCCTGGGTCCCGCCGGAGCTCTCGTACAGCTCCACCTGCTCGCGCACCCACTGGGTCGGGCTGGGTTCGTACTCCCCCTCAAGAGGCATGTCATCCGTCCCATCGTCGAGTTCACCCGGTCACACGTTCCGAACCGGACCGATCTGCACGGTGCTTCAACACCGCGGGCCGGTCAAATCATCCGCGCCGCGTCGGCGACTTCACGCCACCACGAGCGAGGCATGCTCAGGAGGCCGCGTCCACCAGCAGCCGCGCCGCCTCCCGGGCCTGGGCGGCCGGCTCGGTGCCGCCGGTGATGCCCGCCGTCACCATGGCGCCCTCCGCCAGCAGGAACAGCGGCCCGGTGAGCGCGGCGGGCAGCCCCGCGTCCGCCACCAGCCCGGCCAGGTAGTCCCGGAACGCCGTCTTGTGCGCCCGGACCCGCCGCTCCACCGCCGCCGAGGTGGCGCCCAGTTCGCCGTACGCGTTGATCCAGGCGCAGCCGCGGAAGCCGGGCTCGGCGAACCAGCTCTCCAGCCAGTCGAAGACGGCGAGCAGCCGCCGCCGCGGATCGTCGTGACCCGCCACATGTGCGGCGAGCCGTCCGCGCCAGCGGGTGTCGCGCCGCTCCAGGTACGCCTCGACCAGCTGCTCCTTGGCCGGGAACAGCTGGTACAGACGCTTGAGCGAGACCCCGGAGGCGCCGCGGATGTCGTCCATCCCGACCGACTGGAGGCCGCGCCCGTAGAAGAGGCGTTCCGCCGCGTCCAGGGCCTGTTCCCGGGCGACCGCGCTGTCCATGAGCAACCTTTCCTGGCCTGGTGCCGGCCTTCCGGCCGCGCCGCTCCCGGTCCTTCCTTGACGCGAGAACGAGCGTTCTCCTACGGTAGCAGCTGATGCGGAGAACGCTCGTTCTCCCGCCTGGCCGAACGGAGCCGACCATGAACACCCGCCCGCCGCTGCCGCCTTTCACCCGGGCGAGCGCCGCCCGGAAGGTGCAGGCCGCCGAGGACGCCTGGAACACCCGCGACCCGCACAAGGTGGCGCTCGCCTACTCCGAGGACTCGGTGTGGCGCAACCGCGACACCTTCGTCACCGGCCGCGCCGGGATCGTCGCGTTCCTCACCGCCAAATGGGCGCGCGAGCGCGACTACGCGCTGCGCAAGGACCTGTGGGCGTTCGACGGCAACCGCATCGCGGTCCGCTTCCAGTACGAGTCCCGGGACGCCGACGGCCAGTGGTGGCGGTCGTACGGCAACGAGCTGTGGGAGTTCGACGAGCACGGGCTGATGACCCGGCGCGAGGCCAGCATCGACGACGTGCGCATCGAGGAGCGGGAACGGCGGATCCACGGCCCCCGGCCGGAGGCGGAACGCGGACGGTCCTTCCCGCTGCGCTAGCTCGTTCGAGTACGTTTCCCCCGTGACCGAACAGGCCCGCAAACCCTTCCTCTACGTCGTCGTGTGCGCCGCCGGCATCGCCGCGGACGTCGGCCGGCTCATCAACGCCGCGCAGGAGCGGGACTGGGAGGTCGGCGTCATCGCCACCCCCGTCGCCCTGAACGGCTTCTTCGACACCGCCGCCGTCGAAGCCCGTACGGGCCGCCCCATCCGCTCCGCCTGGCGCACCCCCGGCGAACCCCGGCCCTTCCCCCCGCCGGACGCGGTGACCGTCGCGCCCGCCACCTTCAACACCATCAACAAATGGGCCGCGGGCATCGCCGACACCCTCGCCCTCGCCACCCTCAGCGAGGCGTACGGCCTCGGCGTCCCCGTCTCCGCCCTGCCCTGTGTCGCCGACGCCCTCGCCGCCCACCCCGCCTACCGGGAGAGCCTCGACCGTCTGCGCGGCATGGGCGTGCGCTTCGCCGACCCGCACCCGGGCGAGGCACGGGACGCCGCGGACTTCCCCTGGGAACACGCCCTGGACCTGCTCCAGCGAGCCCGGTAGCCGGCCGACCGGTCGGCACACGGCGGACGTCGGCGCCGAAGGGACGGCGTACGCTCCCCTCGGACCCCCACTCCGACGGCAGGAGCAGCAACGATGCAGTACGTGAAGCTCGGTTCGACGGGCCTGGACGTCTCCCGGATCTGCCTGGGCTGCATGACCTACGGCCTTCCCGACCGGGGCGTGCACGAGTGGACCCTCGACGAGGAGGCGTCCCGCCCGCTGATCCGGCAGGCCCTGGAGGCCGGGATCACCTTCTTCGACACCGCCAACGTCTACTCGGACGGCACCAGTGAGGAGATCGTCGGCCGGGCGCTGCGCGACTTCGCCCGCCGCGACGAGATCGTGCTGGCGACGAAGGTGCACGGCCGGATGCGGCCCGGCCCGAACGGCGCGGGGCTCTCCCGCAAGGCGATCATGACCGAGATCGACCACAGCCTCGCCCGCCTCGGCACCGACCACGTCGACCTCTACCAGATCCACCGCTTCGACCCGCACACCCCGGTCGAGGAGACGATGGAGGCGCTGCACGACCTGGTCAAGGCGGGCAAGGTGCGCTACCTGGGCGCCAGTTCCATGTACGCCTGGCAGTTCTCCAAGATGCAGTACACCGCCGAACGCCACGGCTGGACCAGGTTCGTCTCCATGCAGAACCACTACAACCTCCTCTACCGCGAGGAGGAGCGCGAGATGCTGCCGCTCTGCGCGGACCAGGGCGTCGGCGTGCTGCCGTGGAGCCCGCTCGCCCGCGGCCGGCTCACCCGCGACTGGGGCACGGTCACCGAGCGCAGCTCCCGCGACGACTTCGGCAGCACCCTCTACCAGGAGGGCGACCACGCCATCGTGGACGCCGTCACCCGCATCGCCGAAGAACGCGAAGTGCCGCGCGCCCAGGTCGCCCTGGCCTGGCTGCTGCACCAGCGGACGGTCGTGGCCCCGATCATCGGCGCCGCCAAGCCGTCGCACCTGGAGGACGCCGTGGCCGCCGTGGACCTCGTCCTCACCGACAAGGAGATCGAGGAACTGGAACGCCCGTACGCCCCGCACCCCGTCGCCGGACACTGACACCCCGCCGCAACGCCCGACCGGGTCCGCACGGCACGCCCGCCCCGCCGCCCGGACCCGCTCGGGCCCGCCCCGCTCACACCCCGACGACCCGCAGCGACACCCACAGCGCGACGACCGCACCGGTCAGCGCGAGCGGCACGCTCAGCAGCCCCAGCCGTGTGAACTCCCCGACGCCCACCCGCTCTCCCCGCTCGCGCAGGATCCGCCGCCACAACAGCGTCGCCAGCGATCCGGCGTACGTCAGGTTGGGCCCGATGTTCACTCCGAGCAGCACCGCCAGCACCGCACCGGCCCCGCCGTCGACCGCGAGCGGCAGCAGCACCAGCACGGCCGGCAGATTGTTGATCAGGTTCGCCAGTACGGCGGCCACCGCCGCGATGCCGAGCAGCGCCGGCAGCCCCGACCCGTCGGGCAGCACCCGCCCCAGCGCGTCCGCGAGCCCGTTGTCGACCACCGCCCGTACCACCACGCCGAGCGCCAGGACGAACGCGAGGAAGGCCGGCGCGGAGGCCCGCACCACCGTCAGCGGTGTCGCCTCCCGCCGGACGAACGCCCGCCCCGCCAGCACCAGCGCACCCGCCAGCGCCACCCACGCCGGTTCCACCCCCACCGCGGACGCCACGACGAAACCGGCGAGGGTGCCGGCCACCGTGACCAGCGCGAACACCGGCCGCTCCACCGCCCGCGGCGCCTCGGGAGCGGCGGCGGGCGCCGCGAGGTCGGCGGCGAAGAACCGCCGCAGGACCAGGTACTCAGCCCCGATCGCGACCAGCCACGGCAGGGCCATCAGCGCCGCGAAGCGGGTGAAGCTCAGCCCGCTCGCCGTGAACGCCAGCAGATTCGTCAGGTTGGAGACCGGCAGCAGCAGCGACGCCGTGTTCGACAGATGCGCGCAGGCGTACAGATGCGGCCGGGCCCGGACGCCCGCACGGGCGGCGGTGGCCAGCACCACCGGGGTGAGCAGCACCACGGTGGCGTCCAGGCTGAGCACCGCCGTGATCGCCGAGGCCAGCGCGAACACCGCCGTCAGCAGCCGCCGAGGCCGGCCGGCGGCCCGCCGCGCCAGCCACGCCCCGCAGGCCCGGAAGAGCCCCTCGACATCGCAGAAGTGGGCGAGCACCAGCACCGCGGCGAGAAACCCCACCACCGGCGCGAGGCGTTCGACCTCCGCCAGCGCGTGCTCCGGCGAGATCGCCCCGGCGGCGACCGCCAGTCCGGCCGCCGGGACCGCGACCACCGCCTCCGGCAGGCCGGACGGCCGGAGCACCGCCCACGCGAGCACGGCCACGAGCAGGACGACGGACAGGGACTCGGTGAGCGGGGCGTTCAGGGCGGGATCCTCGGGACGGAACGGGCGGGTGGAGCCCGACCATCACATCACGGCCCACCGGCCGCCCTCGCGAAGCCCCGTCCGCCGCCCGACGGGAGCCGCCGCCCGGCCGGAGAGGACGCCCGACGGGAGAGGACGCCTCACTCCTCCTCGATCAGCGCCAGCTCCGCCCAGATCGTCTTGCCCTCGGGAGTGTGGCGGCTGCCCCAGCGCTGGGTGAGCTGGGCGACCAGCAGCAGACCCCGCCCGCCCTCGTCGAAGGTCTTGGCCCGACGCAGATGCGGGGCGGTGTGGCTGGTGTCGGAGACCTCGCAGATCAGGGTGTCCGCGTCGTGGATCAGCCGCAGCCGGATCGGGTGCGAGCCGTACCGGATGGCGTTGGTGACCAGCTCGCTCACCACCAGCTCGGTGGTGAAGGAGGCCTCGGGGAGCCGCCAGGTGCTCAGCTGTTCGACGACCTGCTTGCGGATCGGCGCGACCAGCGCCGGATCGGCGGGGATGTCCCAGGTGGCGACCTGCGAGGCGGCCAGGCCGTGGGTGCGGGCGATGAGCAGCGCCACGTCGTCGCAGGCGCCACCGGAGGGGAGCAGGGCGCGCAGGACGCGGTCGCAGGTCTCGTCGAGGGAGAGGCCGCCCGGGCGGTCGCTGTCCTCCGCCAGCGCCTCGCGCAGCAGCCGGTGCGCGGCGCCGAGGTCCAGCTCGGGGTTCTCGACCAGCCCCTTGGTGAAGAAGGAGAGCACCGTGCCCTCGTGCAGATACAGCTCGGCCGCCTCGAACGGCAGTCCGCCCATGCCCAGCGGGGGACCGGCGGGCAGGTCGAGCTCCTGGGGCTCACCGCCCGGCGGCACCATGATCGGCGCGGGATGCCCGGCGCGGGCGAGGGTGCAGCGCCGGGAGACCGGGTCGTAGACGGCGTACAGACAGGTGGCGCCGACCTCGCCGGGGCTGCCGTCGGCGCCGGCCTCCTCGGACAGCCGGACCACCAGATCGTCGAGGTGGGTGAGGAGTTCGTCGGGGGCGAGGTCGATGTCGGCGAGGGTGCGGACGGCGGTGCGCAGCCGGCCCATGGTGGCCGACGCCGGGATGCCGTGGCCGACGACGTCCCCGACGACCATCGCGACCCGCATGCCGGACAGCGGGATCACGTCGAACCAGTCGCCGCCGACTCCGGCCCGCGCGGCCGGGAGGTAACGCGAGGACGCCTCCAGCGCGGCGGTGCTCGGCAGTCGGCGGGGCAGCAGGCTGCGCTGCAGGGCGAGAGCGGTCTCGCGCTCGCGGGAGTAGCGGCGGGCGTTGTCGACGCAGACCGCGGCCCGGGCGGTGATCTCCTCGGCCAGCAGCACGTCGTCCGGGGTGAACGGCTCGGGCCGCCGGGTGCGGTTGAGGACCGCGACGCCGAGCGTGGTGCCGCGGGCCTGGATCGGCACGGACATCGTGGAGTGGATGCCGTACCGCCGGTAGCGCTCGCGGCGGATGTCGTCCTCGGCCAGCCAGCGCTCCAGGTCGCCCGCGGCGGTCGAGGCGATGATCGTGGCGCCGGACATCAGCGAGGCGGCCTGCGGGGACGAGGCGGGGTAGGCCTGGGTGTCGCCCGGCGCGACCACGGCCTCCGGGCTTCCCGGGGTCAGCGACCGGTGGGCGACGCGGCGCAGCACCACCGGCGCGGTGACCCGCTGCGGGGGTTCGCCGCCGTGCTCCGGAGGGTCGAGCAGGTCGATGCTGACGAAGTCGGCGAGCGCGGGCACACACACGTCGGCGAGCTCCTGCGCGGTGCGGGTCACGTCGAGGGTGCTGCCGATGCGCACACTGGCCTCGTTGACCAGATGCAGCCGTTGCCGGGCGAGGTAGTTGTCGGTGACGTCGTGGGCGGCCAGGCACACCCCGCGCACCCGTCCTTCCGCGTCGGTGACCGGTGCCATCCGGGCCAGCCAGGCGTGCGCCCGGTCCTCCCCGCCGGCGCGCATATAGGTCTGGACGTCCTGGGCCCGGCCGGTGGTGAGGACCTGGAGAAGATGGCGCTCCAGTTCCTCGCTCTGCGGCTTCCCGCCGATCTCGGCGAGCCGCAGTCCCCGGACGTGCTCCTCGGACAGGCCGATCACGGCGGCCATCGCGTCGTTGAGCGTGCGCAGGCGCAGTCGCTCGTCGTAGACGGCCACGGCGCACGGGGACTGGCTCAGGGCGACCGCGTCCAGCGGGTCGTCGGGGGAGCGAGGGCCGCCGCCCTCCAGCGGGGTGACCACCAGCCAGTGGCCCGGGCCGCCGTCGGCCGGCCGCCGGTGATGGGCGAGCAGCCACACGGTCTCGGTACGGCCCGCGCGGTGACGCAGCGCGAGGGTGCCGTCCCAGCGGGGGGCGCGCACCTCGGCGCGCACCTGGGGAGCGGGGTCCTGGAGCAGCCGGGCGGCCGGCCGGCCCACCACCTCGTCGGCGCTCCAGCCCAGCAGCCGCCGCGCGCCCTCGTTCCAGGCGGTCAGCGTGCCGTCGTCGGCGATGACAGCCCGGGCCGTCGCGGCCTCGTCGAACGGGTACTCCGGGCTCATGGTCGCCACTCCATCGCGACTCCATCGCGCACACTGACGGTGAACAAGCGCGTCACTTCCGTCCCAGCCTAGTGCGTCCGGCGCCGCTGTGAACGGGAACGCGCGGCCCGGGGGCGTCACGGTCGCCGCGCGGCGGCGCACGGCCCGCCCGGCGCCGCCCCGTCGTACGACCCCCGTGCGCCCCCTGGCCCGATCGGCCGGGCAACCGGTCGCGTCCGGACCGTTGACGGCATGTCGTCCCGCCCACAACCATGGCCTCCGTCCGCAACTTGGGAGCGCTCCCATTCTTCCGGGGAGCGCCACCCGCACCTCCCGAGGAGCCCCCGACGTGAAACGACGCAGAACCGCGCTGCTGTCCCTGACAGCACTCCTGGGCGCGGCGCTCACCACCGTTCCCGCCCAGGCCGACGAGGTCGAACAGGTCAGGAACGGCACTTTCGACACCACCACCGATCCCTGGTGGACCACGAGCAACGTCACCGCGGGCCTGTCCGAGGGACGGCTGTGCGCGGACGTGCCGGGCGGCACCGCCAACCGCTGGGACGCCGCCGTCGGCCAGAACGACATCACCCTGGTGAAGGGCGAGTCGTACCGCGTCTCCTTCTACGCCGACGGCACCCCCGGCGACCACGTGGTCCGCGCCGTCGTCGGCCTCTCGGTGGCCCCGTACGACACCTGGTTCGAGGTGAGCCCGCAGCTCAGCGTCTCCGGCAACAGCTACTCGTACACCTTCACCTCGCCCGTCGACACCACCCAGGCCCAGGTCGGCTTCCAGGTCGGCGGCAGCGCCGACGCCTGGCGGTTCTGCATGGACGACGTCTCGCTGCTCGGCGGGGTGGCGCCCGAGCCGTACGAGCCGGACACCGGTCCGCGGGTGCGCGTCAACCAGGTCGCCTACCTGCCCGCCGGACCGAAGAACGCCACCCTCGTCACCGACGCCGTCGAGCGGCTGCCCTGGCAGCTGAAGAACGCCGGCGGCACGGTCGTCGCCCGCGGCTTCACCGTGCCGCGTGGGACCGACGCCTCCTCGGGGCAGAACGTGCACTCCGTCGACTTCGGCGCGTACAGGACCCGCGGCAAGGGCTTCACCCTGGTCGCCGACGGCGAGAGCAGCCGCCCCTTCGACATCGGCACCGGCGCCTACGACCGGCTGAGCACCGACGCCGCGAAGTTCTACTACACCCAGCGCAGCGGCCTCGCGATCAGCGGTGAACTGCGCCCGGGCTACGCCCGCCCGGCCGGCCACGTCGGCGTGGCGCCCAACCAGGGCGACACCGACGTGCCCTGCCAGCCCGGCGTGTGCGACCACCGGCTCGACGTCTCCGGCGGCTGGTACGACGCCGGCGACCACGGCAAGTACGTCGTCAACGGCGGTATCTCCGTGTGGGAGCTGCTGAGCACCTACGAGCGCGCGCTGCACGCCCGCACCGGCGAGGTCGAGCGGTTCCGCGACGGCACGCTGGCCATACCGGAGAGCGGCAACAAGGTGCCCGACCTGCTCGACGAGGTCCGCTGGGAACTGGACTTCCTGCTGAAGATGCAGGTCCCGGACGGGCAGCCGCTGGCCGGCATGGCCCATCACAAGATCCACGACGAGAACTGGACCGGCCTGCCGCTGCTGCCGAGCGACGACCCGCAGAAGCGCGAGCTGCACCCGCCGACCACCGCGGCCACCCTCAACCTGGCGGCCGCAGCCGCGCAGGCGGCCCGCCTGTACAAGGCGTACGACCCGCAGTTCGCCGCCGAGGCCCTGGCCGCCGCGCGCAAGGCGTGGGCCGCAGCCCAGGCGCACCCGGACATCTACGCCTCGGAGAGCGACGGCATCGGCGGCGGTGCCTACCCGGACCGCAGCGTCGACGACGAGTTCTACTGGGCGGCCGCCGAGCTGTACCTCACCACGGGGGAGCAGCGGTTCGCCGACCACATACTGAACTCGCCGGTCCACACCGCCGACATCTTCGGCCCGCTCGGCTTCGACTGGGCGCGCACCGGGGCGGCGGCCCGCCTGGATCTCGCCACCGTGCCGAACCGGCTGCCCGGCCGGGACAAGGTCCGCCAGTCCGTGGTCAAGGGCGCCGACCGCTACCTGGCGACCCTGAAGGCCCACCCGTACGGCATGCCGTACGCCCCCGAGGACAACACCTACGACTGGGGCTCCAGCCACCAGGTCCTCAACAACGCCGTCGTCCTGGCCACCGCCTACGACATCACCGGTTCCGCCAAGTACCGGGACGGCGCGGTCCAGAGCATGGACTACGTCCTGGGCCGCAACGCGCTGAACATCTCGTACGTCACCGGCTACGGGGACGTCAGCGCGCAGAACCAGCACAGCCGCTGGTACGCCCACCAGCTCGATGCGAAGCTGCCGAACCCGCCTGCCGGGTCGCTGTCCGGCGGTCCGAACAGCAGCATCCAGGACCCGCTGGCGCAGAGCAAACTCCAGGGCTGCGTGGGTCAGTTCTGCTACATCGACGACATCCAGTCCTGGTCGACCAACGAGATCACCATCAACTGGAACGCGGCGCTCGCGCGCATCGCGGCCTTCGTGGCGGACCAGGGGTGAGACCGGCGGGACGGGGAGCGCGGCCCGGCCTCCCCGTCCCGCCGCGGCGTGTCCGTCCGGTACCGTGCCGCCTCAGCTCTGAGCTGGGGTTATTTACGGTCGAGTACCCGCGCGGTACCGTGAGGGCATGCCTGCCCTCAACGTGGAGTTCAGTGAACGCGAGCTGGAGGACCTGCGGCAGATCGCCAAGGAACGGGGCACGTCGATGAAGGCCCTCGTCCGCGAGGCGGCCGCGGCCGACATCGCCCGGCACCGGGCGCTCCAGGAAGGCGCCGAGGCCTTCCGCCGGTTCTTCTCGGCCCACGCCGACGAGTTCGCGGCCGCCTTCCCCGACGACGAGCCGCCCGCCGGCGGCGAGGGACGGGCCGCCTGACCCATGGCACCCGTCCTCCATATCGACGTCCCGTGGCTGCTCCAGCGGCACGAAGAGGTCCTGCCGGACCAGCCGACGATCAACGACTTCTCCGCGCTGGTCGCCGCCGTCGCCCGGCACCGCGTCGACCCGCCCCGGCTCGGGGTCGACTCCGACCCGGCCTGGCGGGCCGCCGCGCTGCTGCACACCCTCGCCCTGCTGCGGCCGCTGCCCTCCGCCAACGCCCGGTTCGCCTGCGCGACCGCCGTGGCCTACATGTTCGTCAGCGGCGTCGGCATCGACCCGCCCTACGGCGCCCTCGTGGACCTCGCCCGCGACCTGATGGACGGCAGGACCGACGTCTACGGCGCGGCCGACCGGCTGCGCTCCTGGCAGATCTGACGGCGCCGCCCGCCTCCCGCGCCGCCTCTCGCGCAGGCGCGCGCGGTACGGCCGTCGCGTGCGCGCCATTCACCGAGGCGCGGAGAAAAGCGAATGGTAGTGGGCGCGGCGGAAGTTGGCATCGTATCTGACTTTATTTCAGTGGTGCGGATGTTCCCGACCGCCTTGTTGTGCACGACTCGGTTGTGCAAGGGTGATCCACCGGGAAATTCCGCTCCCGTTACCGCGCCACAAAGGTCCGCACCAAACCTGGCTTCCTTTCGGCGATCAGAACTCCCGGCTGTCCCATAAACGTGGGAAGGAAACCGCTCCGTGCTCACCCCCCACCCCCCGCACCCCGCTCGTCCACCGTCGCCCGGCGGTGTCGCGGGTCCCTCCGACGAGGCGCTGGCCGCCCGGCTCAGCGGCGTCCCGGACGCCGAGGCCTCCCGTGCCACGGCCCTGTTGCTGACCCGGCACTGGTCCTCCGCGCACGCCTACGCGGCCATCTGCCTAGCCTCGAACGCGCAAGTCGCCGCCATGGTGACCACGGCCGCGAGCCACCAGGTCCTCGACCGGCTGACCCTCGGCGACACCGGTGTCGCGCTGCGCCCGCGACTGCTCGTCGCGGTACGGGACACCGTGCGGCTCTGGTCCGCCGACGAAGGAATATCCGAGCGGCTTCCGCAGTTGCGGAAACCCGCCGGAGGACGCGGTATGCGGGCCGCGAAGTCCATGACACCGGAAAACCGCAAGCTCGCTGAACGCGCTTTCCACGAGCTGCCAGGACCGGCCCGCTGTCTGCTCTGGCACACCGAGGTCGAAGCCGAACCCCTGGACTTCCCCGCCCAGTTGCTCGGCATGGACATCGACACCGCCGCGGTCACCCTGGAACAGGCCCGGGAGAAATTCCGCGAAGGCTGCGTCCGCGCCCATCAGCAGCTCGCCCCCGGACCCGACTGCCGCTTCTACAACCGCCTCCTCGACGTCCCGATCCGGCGCGGCGGAGCCCTGCTGCCGGACGTCCAGGACCATCTGTCGCAGTGCCGGCACTGCCGGGACGCCGCCGACCAGCTGAGCCACTTCGAGACCGGACTGGGCGCGCTGCTCGCCGAGGCGGTGCTCGGCTGGGGCGCCCGCCGCTACTTCGACTCGCGCCCCGGCCGCAACCAGCACCGCACCCGCGCCCGGGGCGCCCGCCGCGCCGGACGCGCCCGCGTGCTGCCGAGGCTCCCCGCCGCCGTGGCCCGCTCCTCGCGGGTGCTGCGCACCGGTGTCGGCATCGCCTCCGCAGGCCTGCTCGCCACCGTCCTCGCCACCAGCCTGTCCTACGACGGCGACGCCGACCCCGCGGCCTCCGCCGGCGCGGCCGACCGCACCGGCTCGCCGGCCCCCGGCACCGCCACGGTCCCCCCGGACACCGCGCAACTGCCGGGCTCGCCGCGGCAGACCAGGATCCGCAACACGGCCACCGACCTGTGCCTGGACATCCAGGGCGAGCCGAGGGCCGGTGCCGGGATCGAGCCGGCGGCCTGCTCCACGGAGTGGACCCAGCAGTGGCAGTACGAGGACGACGGGCTGCTGCGCAGTGTGGCCGACCCCGGGCTGTGCCTCGACTCGCACGCGGACGCCGGGGTGGTCATCCTCGGCCCGTGCGCCGCCGCGGACGACGAACGCGGCGACGACGTGCGGTACGACCTCACGCTCCAGGGCGAGTTCCTGCCCCGCTGGGACGAGCAGCTCGCTCTCGCGCCCACCACCGGCGCCCCGGGCGCCGACATCGTCGTCGGGCTCCGCGACGGCTCCGCCGTCCAGCGCTGGGCCGCCGACCCGGCCACCGCCGGGACGGGTTCCCAGTCGGTCGCCGAGACACTGTCGGCCACGGCCCGCGCGGCCGGGCTGACCGGCGGCGGCAGCCCTTCACGCTGACGCGTCAGGACTCACGACGTCGCGTGGCGCCTCCCCGTCCAGGAACGCCGTCGCGTTGCCGACGGCGGCCGCGGAGATCCGGATCAGGGTTTCGCGGGTGACACCGGCGGCGTGCGGGGAGAGGACCACGTTCGGGGCCTTGAGCAGCCGCAGGGCCGGGGTGGGCGGCTCGGGGTCGAAGACGTCGAGGCCCGCCCCGGCCAGGGCGCCGCGCGCCAGCGCGTCCGCGAGGGCGTCCTGGTCGATCAGGGCGCCCCGCGCGGTGTTCACCACGAACGCCGTCGGCTTGAGCAGCGCCAGCCGTTCGGCGTTCAGGAGACGGCGGGTCGCGTCGGTCAGCGGGACGTGCAGGGTCACGTAGTCGCTGACGCGCAGCAGCTCGTCCAGCGGCAGCCGGCGGGCGCCGCCCAGCCTCGCCTCGGTCTCCGGCGCGGCCCGGCGCCGGCCGGTGTAGACGACGGTCATGTCGAACGCCGCCGCGCGCCGGGCGACCTGCTGCCCGATCTGTCCGAGCCCTACGACGCCGAGGGTCTTGCCGGACAGCTCGGTGAGGCTGCCGCGCAGGCGCGGCAGGGCCCAGTCGGCCTCCACGAGCGCGTTGTGCGCCGGCACCAGTTGCTTGGCGAGGGCGAGCATCAGGGCGAAGGTCTGCTCGGCCACGTTCTGCGCCTCGGCGCCGCTGGAGCCGATCGTGCACACCGTCACCCCGCGCTCCCGCGCGGCGGCCACGTCGACGTAGTCGTAACCATGGCTGGCGCACTGCACCAGCTCCAACCGCGGGGCCGAGGCCAGGTGTTCGGCGGTCACCGGGGCGAGCGCCGTCACGACGGCCCGCGCCTCGCGCAGCGCGGCCGGGTCCTCGTCGGCCGCCTCGACGGCGGTGACGTCCACCCCCTCGGCGAACAGCCGGGCGAGCCCCGCCGCGGCCCTGCGGCCGCCCACGTGCGGCGGGACGACCGCCAGCACGGTCCGCCGGGCGCTCACGCGCCCTCCTCGACGAGGTCGGCGGAGGTCACGGTGGCGGGCGTGGCGTGCCCCGACAGGGCGAGGGTGAGGTCGAGTTCGGCGAGCAGGCAGCGGATCACGTGCTCGACGCCCGGCTGCCCGTCGAGGGCGAGTCCATAGGCGTACGGCCGTCCGACGAGCACCGCCCGCGCGCCGAGCGCGAGCGCCTTGAACACGTCGTCGCCGGTGCGCACCCCGCTGTCGAAGAGCACCGTCAGCCGGTCGCCGACCGCCTCGACGACACCGGGCAGCGCGTCCGCGGCGCCGATGGAGCCCGCCACCTGGCGGCCGCCGTGGTTGGAGACGACCACGCCGTCCATCCCGGCGTCCGCCGCGAGCCGCGCGTCGTCCGGGTGCAGCACGCCCTTGAGGACGATCGGGCCGTCCCAGTTCTCTCTGAGGAACGCGAGGTCCGGCCAGGTCTTGCCGGGGTCGGCGAACATGCCGACGAAGTGCATGACGGCCGCGTTCGGATCCTCGTGCACCGGCTTGGCCAGTCCCGCCCGGAAGGCCGGGTCGGAGAAGTAGTTGGCGGTGCCGACGCCGTGCAGGAACGGCAGATAGGCCTGGTCGAGGTCGCGGGGCCGCCAGGCGAGCAGCGGGGTGTCGAGCGTGACCACCAGCACCCGGAAGCCGGCCGCCTTCGCCCGGGTCAGGAAACTCCGGGTCACCTCGCGGTCCTTGGCCCAGTACAGCTGGAACCAGCGCTCCGCGTCGCCCATGGCCTCGGCCACCTGCTCCAGCGGGGTGCTGGAGGCGGAGGACAGGATGTACGGCACACCGTGCGCGGCGGCGGCCCGGGCGGCGGCCGGCTCGGCCTCCGGATGCATGATCGACAGCACGCCGACCGGAGCGAGCGCCAGCGGGGCGGGCAGTGTGCCGCCCAGCACCTCGACCGTGAGGTCGCGCTCGTGGACGTCCCGCAGCATCCGCGGCACGATCCGGCGCCGCCGCAGGGCCTCCCGGTTGGCGCGGGCCGTGCTGCCGTCGCCCGCGCCGCCCGCGACGTAGCCGACCGGCCCGGGGCCGAGCCGCTGCTCGGTCAGCTCCTCCAGCCGGGTCAGATCGGTGGGCAGCCGGGGCACGGCGCCCGTCATCCCGTTCAGGTAGATCTCGTACTGGAAGTCCGCCCAGTGCTTGGCCATCCGTCCGCCCCTCGCCGTCGAGCCTGCGCCGACGCAGACCATACCGGCCGGTAGGCATGGACGGGATCGGTCGGTCGGCCGGGATCCCCGCAGGACGCGGGCATCCCGTCGGCTCGGTCGGCTGTGGCGGGTGGGAATCGGAATGTTTCAGGCCGATTAACCAGACCGTCGTTTCCAGCCATCAGGCCACTCGGAACGATCAAGATCCGCGTAGATTCGGCATTGGAACGTTCGAATTATGTGACTTCACGCCACTGTTTGAATACGCAATGTTACTGAAACCAGTGGGGTCGAGGTGTGTTTCCGCGACGGACTCGGCAGACTCGCGCTCGCCGGTCCGGCACCCACCGCGTGCGGTCCGGCACTCAACGCAATCAAGCGGAAGGATGCACACAATGCGGAACTTCGCGCGCCGGGCAGCGACCCTCGCCCTCGCAGCCACCGCGCTCACCGCGCCCCTGACCGGGACCGCCCAGGCGGCTCCCGACACGCTCTACGCCCCCTCCGCCCTGGTGCTCACCACCGGCCACGGCGAGAGTGCCGCCGCGGCCGCCCCGGAGCGCGCGGTCACGCTGAACTGCGCCCCGAGGCCGTCCGGCACCCATCCGGACCCGGCCGCGGCCTGCTCCGAACTGCGCCTGGTCGACGGCGACTTCACCGCGCTGGAGAGCGGCACCGACATCCTGTGCACCCGCGAGTACGACCCCGTGGTCGTCACCGTGGCGGGCGTCTGGCAGGGGCAGCGCGTCTCCTACGAGCGCACCTTCGCCAACGAGTGCATGAAGGACGCGGCAGGCACCAGCGTCTACGCGTTCTAGAGACCGGGGTCGCACGGCTCCCGTGAAGGCAGCAGGAGGCCCGCCGGTGGGGAGTGCGGGTTCCTGTCACGGAGACCGGAGCGGTCTCGCAGCAGGGCCGGCGGGCGGAGTGGGGCCGCCCGCCGGCCCTTGCACCTCACTTCTCGCGGGTACGGCCGCGATGGCTGGTGTCGCACCAGGGGAACCGGCGGCTGCGCCGGCAGGTGCACAGCGCCACCTCGAAGCGGTCGGAGGACACCGTCGTACCGTCCTCCAGTTCCACCTCCACCGGACCCTCGACGAGCATCGGGCCCTGACGCCGGACCCTGATCCGGCGGGGCGGGTCAGACGGGGAGTTCGGCACGGATCACCACCAGTTCCTCCCGCTCCTCGGCCGGGGCCAGCAGCCCCCGCTCGCGCAGCCAGCCGGCCCGGGAGCGCAGCACCGGGCCGAAGGGGATGTGCCGGCGCTGGGTCACGGCCGCCTTCAGGCCCGCCCCGCGCAGGTCGCCCACCGTCCGGTCGGGATCGCTGAGCGCCGAGTGGACCATCAGCAGCACCCCGCCGGGCCGCAGCAGGCCGGGCGCCTCACGGCAGATCCGGTCCACCACCAGCCGCCCGTCGTGGCCGCCGTCCCAGCTCCGGGCCGGGCCGCGCGGATCGGCGGCACCGTCCGGAGCGGGCACGTACGGCGGATTGGCCAGGATGAGGTCGAACGTCTGCCCGCGCACGGGGCCGAAGAGGTTGCCCTTGTGGATGCGCACCGGCAGCCCGGACAGCCGGGCGTTGAAGCGGGCGGTCCACACCGCCCGCCAGGACACGTCCACGGCCGTCACCCGGGCGCCGCGCCGGGCGGCCTCCAGGGCCAGGGCGCCGCTGCCGGTTCCGACGTCCAGGACGGACGCCTCGGCGGGCAACGGCTCGTCGGAGAGGGCCGCCGCCAGAAGTGCGGTGTCCTCCTGCGGCGGGTAGACGCCAGGTGGGATCAAGGGATTCACGATCTCCCCAGTACCCCGGCATTCAGGAAATATGGGGAATTTCGGAAGTGGCGCCGGGGCGCAGCGACGACCGGCCGGCCCGCCAGTCGGCGAGCAGCCGCTCCGCGAGCAGGTCCTCCACATGGCTCGTGGCGTCGATCCCGAAGGCCACGTCCGCCGCGAGATACGGCTCCTCGTCCAGCAGACCGCCGATCACATCGCGGCGCACCACCTGCTCGTGCACCGCGTCGGCCTCCACGTGCTCGTCGTAGAAGTGCTCGGCCGCCGGCCCGGCGCCGGTGCGGCGCATCGCCTCGGCCAGCCGCCGGGAACCGGGCGACGACGTGATCTCCACGGCGGCGAAATGCCCCACGAGCGCACCCCTGAGCGCCCGGTGCAGACCGAACAGGGACATCATGTTCACCGTGGTCAGCGCCTCCGCCGAGGCCACCTCCAGATAGTGGCCGTAGGTGGTGTCCAGACCCAGGTCCGCCATCAGGTCGGCGAACAGCTTGGCGTGCACCCGGTCGGGCCGCCCGCCGCCGAACTCGTCGAACTCCACCGCCGCCATCCCCGCCTTCGCCCGGCCCCACAGCCGCGGCAGCACCCAGGCGTGCGGGTCCGCCTCCTTCAGGTGGTACAGGGACCGCTGCGCCGCGTACTCGCGCAGCTGCCACAGTTCCCCCTCGTCCCGCAGATAGTGCGAGACCCCGGTGCCGTCCACCGGCTCCACCAGCAGATCGGCGATCGCGTCCTCGACGCTGTCGTGCGCCGTGGCGTCCTCCCGCAGCGCCGACAGGAACCGGTGCTCGAGCGCCGCGCGGGTGCGCAGCAGCTCCGGATCCCACTCACGCTCGGGCGGCACCCCGGCGAAGCCGCGGTAGTGCAGCTCGTAGCAGAGATAGAGGGCGAGCTGGAGGTCGTCCCCGTAGGGCGCCGCGGCCGCGATCGACTCCGCGTCCGGCGTCGGACCGCCGGCCCGCAGATAGTCGGCGACGGCCGCCGAGACCGGGCCGCGGGCCGTGGGCAAGGGCTGTCCTGCACGATCGTGTTCCATGCGGGTCGGGTACCCCGTACCGGCCCCGATGCCGCCTCACCTGCGCCGGACGGCTCACTTGTCCGGCTCGCCCCGCGACTCCTCCTGCGCCTCGGCGTTCGGAGTGATGGCCTCACCGGCCTCACCCCGGTGGCGCCCCTGCTCCTCGGTCTCCTCGGTGCGGCGCTCGGCGTCCAGTATCTCCTTCAGGACCTCCTCGAACGCGGTGCTGTTCGGCTCTTCCTCGGGGTGCTTCTCGTCGGCGGACACGGGACCTCTCCTTTCGGTTGCCGGGCTCAGCGGGTGGTGCTCGCGATGCGCAGCGGCACCGGTTCCCGGACGGGTTCGTCGTCGAGCCGGGAGACCTCCGCCCACCAGGACGGACCGTCCTCGACATGGCGCAGCAGGATGCCCTCGCGGATCGCCCACGGGCAGACGGTGACCGTCTTCAGGCCGGTCACCTTCATCGCCGTGTGCGCGACCAGCGCGCCGGCCAGGCTCTGGGCGGCGCGCGGCGCGGAGATGCCCGGCAGCGCGGCCCGCCGGCCGGACGGCAGCACGGCCAGCCGCTCCACCGCCGTCCGCAGCTCCCGCCGGCTCAGCTGCCGGTCCGCGAACGGTCCGAGCCGCCCCGGCGCCGCCCCGCACAACCGCCCCAGCTGCTGGAAGGTGCGGGAGGTGGCCACCGCCGTGCGCGGCCCCTCCCAGCGGATCCGGGCCCCGACGTCCCGCAGCTGGTGACGGACCTTGCGGCGCAGCGCCCGTACCTCGTCCGGGCGCGGCGGGTCCGCCGCGCCCGCGAAGAACTCGTGGGTGAGCCGGGCCGCGCCGAGCGGCAGCGAGGCCACGAAGTCCGGCAGCCGGCCGCGGCCGAAAGCCGCCTCCAGCGAGCCGCCGCCGATGTCCAGCAGCGCCAGTGGACCCGATCGCCAGCCCATCCAGCGCCGGGCGGCGAGGAACGTCAGCTCCGCCTCCACCTCACCGGGCAGCGTGCACAGCTGCACGCCGGTGCGCTCGCGCACCGCGCGCAGCACCTCCAGCCGGTTCGGCGCGGCCCGCACCACGGCGGTCGCGAAGGCCAGCGGCCCCGCCGCGTTCCACCGGGACGCGGTACGGGCGGCGTCGGCGACCGCCTCCACCAGCCGTTCCACCGCCTCCTCCGGGACCGGCCCGCCCGGCGTCACGTCCTCGCCGAGCCGCAGGCGCCACTTGGCGGTGTGGACCGGCAGCGGCACCTCACCCTCGGCGTCCACCACGACCAGCCGCACCGTCTTGGAGCCCACGTCGACCACACTGATCCGCATGCGCTCGTGGGTACCCGCAAACGGCCCTTCCTCACCGGCGGCATCCAGCCGTTCTCGCCCGGTCAGGCCAGCTGCCGCCGCACCAGCTCGTGCAGCCGCCCGCCGGTGTCCGCGAGAAGCCGCGCGGGCGGCCCCTGCTGGGCCACCTTGCCGTCCTCCATCACCACGACCCGGTCGGCGTCCAGCACGGTCGACAGGCGGTGCGCGATCACCACACGGGTGGCGTCCAGCGCTTTGGTGCTCTCGATGACCCGTCGCTGGGTCTCGTTGTCCAGCGCGCTGGTCGCCTCGTCGAAGAAGAGCACCCGCGGCCGGCGGATCAACGCCTGGGCGATCATCAGCCGCTGCCGCTGACCGCCCGAGATCGCGCCGTTGCCCGCGATGATGGTGTGCAGCCCCATCGGCATCCGCCTGATGTCCTCGGCCAGCCCGGCCATCTCGGCCGCCGCCATCACCTCCTCCGGGGTGTACGGCTCGGTGCCGCAGATGACGTCCATGATCGACCCGGTGAACGGCTGGGCGTGCTGGAGCACCACCCCGCACTGCCGCCGCACGGCCGACTGGTCGAGCGCCGCCAGGTCCTGGCCGTCGTAGAGCACACTGCCGGAGTCCGGGCGGTCGAAGCCGATGAGCAGGCGCAGCAGGGTCGACTTGCCGCAGCCGCTCGGGCCGACGATCGCCACGAACTCGCCCGGCCGGACGTCGAAGGACACGTCGTCGAGGACGAGCGGCCCGTCGTCGGAGTAGCGGAACGACAGCCGCCGCGCCTCGATCGCGCCGGACAGCCGGCCCGGCCGGGTGCTCGCCGTGCGCACCTCCGGCAGCTCCCGCAGCACCGGCTTGATCTGCTCGTACAGCGGCAGCGCCGCCACCAGCGACACGAACGCGCCGGTCAGCTGGGTGACCGAGGTGAGCAGCATGGTCACCGAGGTGTTGAACGCCAGGAAGTCGGCCGCCGACATCGCGCCCCGCGCCGGACCCGCCAGCAGCATGAACATCAGCAGCGAGCACAGCGGCAGATACACCGCCCCGAGCACCGCGCTCAAGTTCTTGATCCGGCCGAGCCGCTGCTGGAGCTCCCGGCTGCGCGCGAACTCGCCCGCCCAGGCGGCGTACGCGTAGTTCTCGGCGGCCGCCACCCGCAGCTTCGGCAGGCCCCGCAGGGTCTGGAACGCCTGGTTGTTCAGCTTGTTGGAGAGCACGGTCAGCCGCCGCTGCCACCGCACCTGCCAGAGCCCGAGGCCCAGGAACACCGCGCTGATCACCACCAGCATGCCCAGCGCCGCCAGCGCCATCGGCACGCTGAACCACAGCAGCAGCCCCAGGTTCATCGCACCGATCGTCACCGACTGGGCGACCGTGGGCCCGACCCCCGCCAGGAGGCGGCGGATCGCGCTGATGCCCATCGCCGCCCCGGCCAGCTCACCGGTCGAACGCCCGGTGAAGAACGTGGTCGGCAGCCGCAGCAGCCGGTCCCACACGGCCGGTTGCAGCGTCGCCTCGATCCGGCCCTCCAGCCGCAGGATGGTCAGGTTCTGCAACAGCATGAACGCCGCCGCGACCACGCTCGCGACCAGCACCGCCAGGCACACCTGTGTGATCGGCCCGGCCTGCGCCCTCGGCACGTACTCGCCGAGCACCTTGCCGGTGGCGATCGGCACCAGCGCCCCGATCGCCACCGTCACCAGCCCGCTGAGCAGCAGCCCGGTCAGATCACGGCGAGTGCCGCGCATACAGAACCGCAACAGGCCCAGCGGGCCCAGCGGACGGTCCGGCAGCGGCCGGTAGAACATCACCGCGCGCGGCTCGAACTCGGCCGCGTTGGCCTTCTCGACCGGCGTCTCCCGCCCGGTCGCCGGATGCACCGCCACGTAGCCGCCGCGCCGCCACAGCAGCGCGACCGGCGCCCCGGACAGCGCCCGCCGCCCGACCAGCGGACCCACGTCGTCGCGCCACCAGCCACCGTCCAGCCGCACCGCCCGGGTGCGCACCCGCGAGGCGAGCGCGATCCGCTCGACCGGGTCGAGCCGGTCGCTCTCGGTGCCGCCGTGCCCGGGGTCGGCGAGCGTGATCCCCGCCGCGCGCGCCACCAGCCGGCAGGCGGCGTACGTCGCGTCCGCGTCGGCGGCCGTGGTGCGCCGCTGCGAGGACCGGCCGATGGCCGCCAGCAGCGTCCGGTCGGCCTGGGCGCGCACCTGCTCGCCGGCCTTGATACCGGCCGCGGTGCGCGTCTCGTGGCTGCGCTCCAGCTGCTCGATCCAGCGGTCCAGAGTGGTCAGCAGGCGGTACTGCTGGTCCACCATGCCCTGCCACACCGCCGGGTCCATCAGCAGATCGGCGGCGGCCTCCGCGCCGTACAGCGAGCCGTACTGCACACTGCCCGGCGGCACCTGCATCCAGAACACGTCGTCGTCCGCGACCTCCGCGACCTCACCGGCCCCCGCGGACGCCATCGGCGCCTGGAAGAGCACGGACAGGCCACGGCCGACGCCCAGCGCCAGGGCGTACTCCAGCGGGCTCGTCGTCGGCGGCACGTACCGCGGGTTGCCGTGGTCGTCGTACGACCAGGTCTGGGTGGCCGCCGGCTGATACAGCTCGCGCAGGCCGATCCGGCGCACCACACAGTCCCTGACCGGCCGGGCCACCAGCGTGTGCTGGGGCCCCGCGACCGGTCCGAGCAGCAGCGTGCCCGCCTCCAGCCGGCCCAGGTGGTGCCAGTGCCCCTGCTGGGCGGCGTCCACCGCGAACAGGTCCAGCGCGCCGGCCGCGACCAGCCACAGCACCTGCGGCCCCTCCAGCTCCAGCCGGGTCAGGGCCGAGCCGTCGACCGGCGTGCCCAGCGCGCCCAGCGCGCCCAGGACCAGGTCGCCCTCGTGCGGGGTCGTCATCTCACCGCTCCCTGACCAGCGCCGCGTACGCGCCGCCGCGCGCCACCAGCTCCTCGTGCCGTCCGCGTTCGACGACCGTGCCGTGCTGGAGGACCACGATCTCGTCGCTGTCCCGCACGGTGCTGAGCCGGTGGGCGATCACCACGCACGCGCAGCCGCGCCGCCGCAGGTTGTCCATGACGACCAGCTCCGTCTCGGCGTCCAGCGCGCTGGTCACCTCGTCGAGCACCAGGACGCTCGGCCGGCGCACCAGCGCCCGGGCGATCTCCAGACGCTGGCGCTGGCCGCCGGAGAAGTTCCGCCCGTCCTGCTCCACCCGGCTGCGGATCCCGCCCGGCCGGCGCATCACCATGTCGTACAGGGCCGCGTCCCGCAGTGCCTCCACGACGGCGTCGTCCGGGACCGAGGGGTCCCACAGCGCCACGTTGTCGCGCACCGTGCCCTCGAACAGGAACACGTCCTGGTCGACGAAGGAGACGGAGGCCGCGAGCGCGCCGCGCGGAATGTCCTCCAGGCGCTGCCCGTCGATCCGGATGACGCCCTCCCAGGGCGTGTACAGACCGGCGATCAGCCGCGACACGGTCGACTTGCCGCTGCCGGAACCACCGACCAGCGCCACCTGCCGGCCCGGCCCCACCGTCAGGTCGAAGCCGGTCAGCAGCGGCTTGTCGAGCGGGCTGTAGCCGAAGGTGACGTTCTCCAGCTCGACATGGCCGCGCAGCCGCCGGGTCGACTCGCCGCCCGCCCGGCTGTACAGCGGGTCCGCGCGGAAGTTCTCCACGTCCTTCAGCCGGGCCACGTCCGCCGCGAAGTCCTGGATGCGGCCCGCGACCCCGTTGAGCCGGGTCAGCGGCGCGGTGAACCGGGTCACCAGCGCCTGGAACGCCACCAGCAGGCCCACCGACAGATGGCCCTCGATCGCGCGCATACCGCCGATCCACAGGATCAGCGCGCTGTTCAGCGTCGCCAGCGTCGGCGCCACCACACCCAGCCAGGCGCTCGGCACCCCGAGCCGCTGCTGCTCCTCCAGTGTGGTCGCGTGCTGTCCCGCCCACTTGCGGAAGTAGCCGTCCTCGCCACCGGTCGCCTTCATCGTCTCGATCAGCTGCAGACCGCTGTACGCGGTGGTGGTCAGCCGCGCGTTGTCCGCGCGCAGCTTCGCCGTGCGGGTCGCCCGCAGCCGGATCACCACCCGCATGGCGACGAGGTTCAGCAGCGCCACACCGACGCCGACGAACGTCAGCTGCGGGTCGTAGGTGTACAGCAGCACCGCGTAGAGGACGACGACCACCGCGTCGACGCCCGCCGCCGCGAGGTCACGGGCCAGTGTCTCGGCGACCGCGTCGTTCGACTGGAGGCGCTGCACCAGGTCGGCCGGGCTGCGCTGGGCGAAGAAGGTGACCGGCAGCCGCAGCAGATGGCGCAGGAAGCGGGCGCTGGACAGGGTCGAGGAGATGATCCGGCCGTGGTGCAGATTCGCCTGTTGCAGCCAGGTGAGCACCAGCGTGAGCAGCACGCACGCGCCCATGGCGGTGAACAGCACGTCCAGCAGCGAGGTCTGCCCGCCGATCAGGAACAGGTCGATGTAGGTCCGGCTGAGCGCCGGCAGCGCCGCGCCGACCAGCACCAGCAGCAGGCTCGCCAGCACCGCCGCCGGCAGCGTCCCGGCGGTGCCGCGCAGCCGGGCGGGCATGGCGCCCCACACGCCGGGCCTGCGCCCGCCCTTGGTGAAGTCCTCGCCGGGCTCCATCACCAGCACCACACCGGTGAAGCTGCCGTCGAAGTCCTCCATCGGCACGAAACGGCGGCCCTTGCCGGGGTCGTTGACGTATACCCCGCGGCGGCCGAGGCGGCGGCCCATGCCGTCGTAGACGACGTAGTGGTTGAACTCCCAGAACAGCACGGCCGGCGCCGGCACCTCGGCGAGCGCGGCCAGGTCCATCTGCATGCCCTTGGCCGTCAGCCCGTAACTCCGCGCGGCCTTCAGCAGGTTGCCGGCGCGCGAGCCGTCGCGCGAGACGCCGCAGGCGATGCGCAGCTCCTCCAGCGGCACGTGCTTGCCGTAGTGGCCGAGCACCATCGCCAGGGAGGCGGCGCCGCACTCGACGGCCTCCATCTGGAGCACGGTGGGGGTGCGGACCGGTCTGCGGCGGCTCTTGGGAACCGTGCGCCGGGGCGGGGCCGCCCGGCGCCGGCCCCGGGTCTGCGGAGCGGTGGTGGTCACGGCAGCAGCCAATCGAGGGGACGCTGATCGGCCAGCCGGATCGAGCCGGAGGCCATGGTCATCGAGGTCAGGGTGTGCGGGGGGCCGTCCGTGGTGGACCAGGCGTAGCCACTGTCGGTGGCCGCGGACTCGTCCAGGCGGACCAGTACGGCGACCGGCCGGCCGTCCTCGGTGAACTGCTCGCCGAGCTGGCTGTCGCCGAGGAAGGCGGCGATCTGCTGGGCGGACTGCGGGGAGCGGTCGACGGACTTCACATGGCCGCGCAGCACGCCGTACTCCTGGGAGGGGACCGTCTGGACGGTGAGGTCGACGGCGGCGTTCGCGGGGATGGCCGAGGCGTTGTCGGCGGGGACGTACACCGTGGCGTAGAGCGGCGCGTCGGGATCGGCGACCTTCTCCACGGCGGCCACGTTCGCGCCGGTGGAGACGATCTGGCCGATGGTCGCGGCGAGCGCGGTCAGCCGGCCCGCGGCGAGAGTGCGGACCACGGTCTCGCCCTCGGCGGTACGGACCTTCAGCAAGGGCGTGCCGGCGGGCAGCCGTTCGCCCTGCTTCGCCAGGACCGCGGTGACCTGGCCCGCGACGGGGCTCTGCAGGACATAGCTGCCCTGGCCGTGGGTGAGGATCGCGGGCGCGCTCACCGTGGACGACACCTGACCGGTGACCGCCCACACCGAGGCGGCGGCCATCGCGACCACCGTCACGGACAGCACGAGCCAGCCCTGCGGGCGGGCGAGCCGCACCGGAAGGTCCAGGTCCTCCGGCGACTGGAGCCTGGCGAGGGCCTGTTGGCGGAACTGCACGGAATTTCCCTCACCGGGTGGACTGCGTGACGACATCCGAAGAGTCCCGGAGCCGGGTGACGGCTCCGGGACTCGGCGGGGCACCCTGAGGTGCGATCAGAGACCGGCGACCAGGTTGGTGACCGGGGCGGTGTTCAGGCCGGTGACACCCTCGACGGTGCCGACGACCGTGTCGACCAGGCCGGAGACCGGGGCGATGCCGTCCACCAGGCCGGTGACGGTGCCCAGGGCGTTCACCGCGAGGCCGCCGGAGACGTTGTCGAGCTCGGCGTCGGAGATCTCGACGGTCTCAACCTGGGGGGTGGAGTTCATGATGGAACTTCCCTTCATATGGATATCTCACAAGGGGGGAGCGGCCCCCTCTGGGGACAGACGGACGGCCGCGACCGCAGGCGCCGGACGCCCTGTGCAGGGCGCCCTCGGCGGCTCCCGCGGTGCGATGGATCAAAGCACGCGGCGACCTTCGTCCTCCACTCAACCACCGCCCCCACCTGGGCGTTTGCGCCGCACCCGTGCCCAAGCGTGCAGGCGCGGGCACGCCTTGTCGGCGACTTCTTCACATGCCGCACGGCATCGGCGCACCCCGCCCCTTGCCCCCGTCATGGCGAATCCGGCACTCCGGTCCCAAAGGCGTGAGCGGCGGCGCGCGGGTGTGCAGATCCGCCGCTCACGGTGAGCCCGCTGGGCAGTCGGTGTGCAGATTCCCTGAAGCCCTCGTTCCGCCACCCGGCCGGAACACAAGGTCACCGGCCGGTCGCTTTCCGTGTCAGCCCAGCAGCGCGTAGACCGTGCTCGCGTGGGCCGCGAGGTCGCCCGTCGCCTCCGCCGTCATCGTGATGTCGGCGAACGCCATCCGGCGGCCCAGCTTGGTGAGCACCGCCGTGATCAGGACGTCCGAACCGGTCACCGCCCGCTGGAAGGACGTGGACTGCTGAACCGTCGTCATCGGCACGAAGGCCCTGCGGGCCGCCGAGACGGCCAGCACGGTCGCGGTGTCGGCGGCGGCCATCAGCGCCTGCCCGGACAGCGCGCCGCCCTCCCGGGCCAGCCGGTTGGACCAGGGCAGCCGCAGGACGGCGCGGTCGTCGCCCAACGCCTCCACGGTCAGGCCCAGTTCCTGGACCCAGGGAGCGAAGTTCGCGGAGAGGATCTTGTCGCCTTCGGCGGTGGTCATCGTCATGGGATGACCCTTCCCCCCGGGCCGGACTCCCCACCGCCGCCCCGCCGGTCCGCACACCCGATTGAACGCCCCGCGCACCCCGCCCGTACCACTGGCCATCCAGGCGCCCCCCAACAGCCGCCGCTCGGCGGCCCGGACCCCGGTCCCCCCAGGAGGTCGAGAAGTCTTGAGTCACAAGCGAATTCCGAAGCGCAAGGCCGTGCTGGCCGCAGGCGGTGTGGCGGCGCTCGGAGCGGCGGCCCTCCTGCTTCCGCACGCCAACGCGTCCCAGGACGGCGCCCCGGAAGCCAGGTCCGCCCCCAGCACCCTGAAGTCCGCGGACGCCTCGGATCTCGCCGCCCAGCTCGCCGGGCTGCTCGGCGACGCCTTCGCCGGGTCGTACTACGACGCCGGCCGGCAGCAGCTCGTCGTCAACGTGGTCGGTGACGACAACCAGCTCATCGTCCAGGCGAAGAAGGCGGGCGCGGCGGTACGCCGGGTCGACAACAGCACGTCCGAACTGGAGGCCGCCGCCCGCACCCTGCGGACCGAGGCGACCATCCCCGGCACCGCCTGGGCCGTCGACCCCAGAACCAACAAGATCCTCGTCACCGCCGACAGCACCGTCACCGGCGCCGAGTGGGACACGCTGGAGTCCACCGTGCGGGACCTCGGCTCCGGCATGGCGACCGTCCGCAAGTCCGCCGGCACCTTCAAGACCTTCGCCTCCGGCGGCGACGCCATCTTCGGCGGCGGTGCCCGCTGTTCGCTCGGCTTCAACGTCACCGCGGGCGACGGCACCCCGGCCTTCCTGACCGCCGGTCACTGCGGGGTCGCGGCGGCCGAGTGGTCCGACGCCCAGGGCGGAGCCCCCATCGGCACCGTCGACCAGGCCGTCTTCCCCGGCGAGGGCGACTTCGCGCTGGTGAAGTACGACGACCCGGCCACCGAGGCGCCCAGCGAGGTGAACGCCGAGGGCCAGACCGTCCCGATCCTCCAGGCGGCGGAGGCGACCGTCGGCCAGCAGGTCTTCCGGATGGGCAGCACCACCGGTCTCGCCGACGGCACGGTCACCGGGCTCGACGCCACCGTCAACTACCCCGAGGGCACGGTCACCGGCCTCATCCAGACGAACGTGTGCGCCGAACCCGGTGACAGCGGCGGCTCGATGTTCACCCAGGACGGTCTCGCCCTCGGTCTGACCTCCGGCGGCAGCGGTGACTGCACGGCCGGCGGTGAGACGTTCTTCCAGCCGGTGACCACCGCCCTGGAGGCGGTCGGCGCGACGCTCGGAGCGGGCGGCGCGGCCGGCGCCGGCGGCGCGGAGGACGGCGCCGGCGCGGGGGCCGGTGAGGAGGCCGGCGGCGAGGAACAAGGCGTCGGTGAGGAGCAGGGCGTCGGTGAGGAGCAGGGCGTCGGTGAGGAGCAAGGTGTGGGCGACGAGCAGGGCGTCGGTCAGGAAGCCGGCGCCGGTGAGGAGGCCGGCGCCGGTGAGGAAGCCGTTGGCGGTGGGGAAGCCGGTGACGGCCTCGGCGAGTCCGAGCTGACGCCGGGCCACTGACCCGCCTCCACCACAGCGGGCCCGTGCGGGTGGTCCGGCCCTTCGGCGGAAGGGCCGGACCACCTCGTCACCCGCCTCACCCCTCGGTGCGCGCCCGCAGCAGCAGCAACGCCACGTCGTCGGCCCGCTCCTGCGCCGCCGCCTCCTGCCCGACGAGCAGATCGGCCAGCTCGTCCAGCGGCAGCTCCCCGGCCTCGCCCAGCCGCTGCCCGAGACCGGCCAGCGCCTCCTCGATGTCGACGCCGGGGGATTCGATCAGGCCGTCGGTGTACAGCACCAGCACGGCACCGGGCGCCAGTTCGACCTCCGTCGACGGATAGCTCGCCGACGCGTCGATGCCCAGCAGCGGGCCGCCCGCCAGATCGAGCACCCGGACCCGCCCGTCCGGCCGTCTCAGCAGCGGCGGCGGATGCCCGGCCCGCGCCATCACCGCCCGCCCGTGCGCCGGATCGAGCCGCAGATACAGACAGCTGGCGAACAGATCGGAGCCGAGGTCGATCAGCAGCCGGTTGGTGCTGCGCATGACCTCGTGCGGCGCCTGGCCGACGGTGGTGTACGCCCGGACGGCCGTGCGGATCTGCCCCATCAGCCCGGCCGCGGTCACGTTGTGGCCCTGCACGTCCCCGATCACCGCCGCCGCCATGCCCTGGGTCGGCACCGCGTCGTAGAAGTCGCCGCCGATGTCCATGCCCCGGGTGCTCGGCAGATAGCGCGCCGCCGTGTCGATGCCCGGCAGCCGCGGCAGTGACGGCGGCAGCAGCGCCGCCTGGAGGCCGTGCGCCAGCTGGTGCTTGGCGTCGTACAGCAGCGCCCGCTCCAGGGCGAGCGCGATCAGTCCGGCGACGCTGGTCAGCACCGCCCGCTCGTCCGCGGGGAAGGGATGCGGCTCGGGGTAGGCGAGCACGCAGGTGCCCACCGGGCGTCCGGAGGCGATCAGCGGCAGATACGCCCAGGCCTCGCACCCGTCGCGCAGCGCGGCCCGCGCCGGATACAGCCGCTCCAGCTCCTCACGGGTCTCGAAGAAGGCGGGCACCCCGGTCATCAGCGCGCGCGCACCCGGCGTCGCCGCGCCCAGCGGCGTGCCGTCGAACCGCTCCACGACGTGCGGGTCGGCGTAGCCGCGATGCCCCAGCACCCGCAGCCGGCCGGCCCGGGTGCCGAGCACCACCAGGGCCGTGCTGCCCACCACCGGCGCGAGCTCGTCGGCGACCAGCTGCACCACGTCCTGCACGCCCACCGCCTCGGTCAGCGCGCCGGCGAGCGACAGCACCTGGGAGATGTTGACCAGCCGGGAGGGCGCGTCGGCGGACCTTGCCTCGACCCGGCCCATCCGCGACACGGCCCGCGCCCGGGTGATCCGCACGCTCAGTCCGGTCGTGCTCGGGTACAGCCGGAAGGACAGCCACTCGCCCGGCGGCCGCAGCGCCACGAACGAGGTGGCCTGCTGGCTGAACAGAGCGGCGCGGTAACGGTCCTCGTACACCGGGTCGTTGAGCCACGGCACCGTCGCCCACAGCTGATGGCCCACCAGCCGCGTGACGCGCTCGCCGATCAGCTCGGCCGCGGCCGGGTTGGCGTAGGTGACCCGGCCGTGCAGGTCCAGCGAGCACAGCCCGTACGGCAGCCGGGACACCATCCGGGCCGCCTCGACCGCCCCGATGGAGCCGGACATGCCGCCGACCAGCGGCGCGGCGAGCAGATCCGGCTCGGGCAGCACCGGGCGGCTCTCCCGGGCCGCCCGCTCCAGCCGCAGCGCCAGCCGGTCGCACGCCGACGTCAGGTGCTCCCGCTCCCGGTCCGACAGCTCGGGGGAGTGGGCGCCGGGCCAGGTGACGAAGACCGCGCCGTACACATGGCCCCGGGCGATCACCGGGAGGGCGGCGAGGGCGAAGGGGTAGGGCAGCACCACGGCGACCCGCGGATAGCGGCGGGCCATCTCCTCCTCGCCGCTCACCCAGACCAGCCGCCGTTCGCGCACCGCGTCGGAGACGGGGACCGGCGCGCTCACCGCGACCCGCTCCCAGGGCGCCGCGAAGGCCCGCGGCAGGCCCGCCATCACCGCCATCTCCAGGACCTGCTCGTCGGCGCCCAGCAGGTACACGGCGCCGGAGTGGGCGTGCACGCCGTCGATCATCGCGGCCAGCGCCAGCGACAGCAGCGGAGCGCCCACCGGGTGCCGGCCGGCCGCCGGTGCCTGCGTGTGCTGCTGCCCGTCGGACACGCCGACCACCTCCTCGCGGCGCCGCGACGGTCCTCGGCATCAAATCTCTCTCGTCCCGGGCCGCGGCGCACGGCGAACGCCCGCCGCGCCGTACCCCGAGTCGCGCCGGCCATGCCTCCCCGGCGGAAGCGTGGGCGGGAGCATGGGAGCGGTCCGTGCGCCCCCGCGCACCGCGTTGGCCGATTCTGCCCGACCAGCCGGGAGCGGCGGCACCAAGAATGGGGCACGCGCTCAACATTCCCCACTGCAACGGTGAATCGAAGGGACAGCGGTGATCCGGGTACTTCTGGTGCACGACGCGTGTCTGGTGCGATCGGTCCTGGCGGAGTGGCTGCGCCGGGAGCCCGACCTGGGGGTCTACGACGCCCCCTGGCGGGCCGCGCCCGCCCAGGTGCGGTCCTTACGGCCCGACGTCTGCGCCGCGGACCTGGAGTACGGCGGCCGGCACGGCATCCCGCCGCTCGGCGAGGTGAGCGGCCGCGCGGGCAGAGCGCCCCGCCTGCTGGTGCTGGCCGGCGCGGACCGGCCGGGGCTGCTGAGACGTGCCGCCGAGGCGGGCGCGCTCGGCTACGTCGACAAGGCCGGCTCGCCGGAGCGGCTGGTGCGCGGGATCCGGGCCGTCGCGGAAGGTGAACGTTTCGTCGACGACTCGCTCGGCTTCGGCTTCCTCAAGGCCTCCCAGATGCCGCTGACCCGGCGGGAGCTGAGCGTGCTGACGCTGGCCGCCGAGGGCGCGTCCATCGCGGAGATCGCCGGCAGCCTGCACCTCTCCCACGGCACCGTGCGCAACTACATGGCGGCCATCACCCGCAAGACCGGCGCCCGCAACCGCATCGACGCGATCCGGATCTCCCGCGGGGAGGGCTGGCTCTAGGGGGCGAGACGCCCCCTAGAGGGCCCCAGCGCACGGCAAGGCCCCGGGCGGCAGCCGCCCGGGGCCTCGGTGTCACATGCCGGTCAGAGACAGAGCAGAACGCTCGCGGCGCTGATGCAGGAGAGCAGGCTCACCGTGCTCGCACCGCCACCGCCGGTGTTCTCGTCGGCTTCCATCGTCTGCAGGTCCAGAAGGGCCATCGTGGGTTCCTTTCCGTGATTACGTGACAACGGACTGCGTCCCGTGGGGACGGGTTGCGTCACGACTCCGCCGGATCGCGGAGCCGCGTCATGAGGGCCGCCCGGTGGGCGGCGGGAGGAACGGCAGGGCGGCGGGCGCGTCGCCGAGCGCGGCGCCGAGCGCCAGCAGACAGCCGGCCGTTCCGGTGGCGAGGTCCATGGAGAGCCGCATCATCTGGTGCCCGGGGAAGGCCAGCAGGCCCTGGTACGGCATGGCCAGCCAGCCGAGACCGTCGATCTGGGCGGCCAGCCGGTCCGGGTCCGCGCCGGGCGCGGTGGTGCGGCTCAGGTGCAGAATCATTCCGGCGCGGCCCTGGAAGAGCCCGGGCTGCGCGTAGAAACGGCAGGTCGCGGCGGTCAGCACGCCCGCGCGGGCCCGCTCGAACTCCCTGCTGCCGTCCGTGCCGTGGGCGAGGTAGTCGTCGAGCACCATGCCGAGGCCCGCACTGCCGTCGCCGAGATACGGCAGCGTCCGCCAGCCCTCGTCGACCTCCAGTGCCCCGCCCTCGCGCACCACACAGCCCGCCAGGTCCTGCCGCAGCGCCCGCTCGGCCGCCGCCAGCAGTTCCCGGTCACCGGTCGCCTCGTAACGCCGCAGCAGGAACAGCGCCGGCCCGCTCGCCCCGCGCAGCAGGCCGACCCGGCGCCGCGGCTTCTCGGGACGCGGCTCCGCCAGCCGCCGTACGACGATGTCCGCGGCCTCCGCGGCGCTCGCCCGCAGCTCCGGCTCACCGGTGGCGTCCGCCAGCTGCCCCAGCACCAGGCCCAGCCCGGCGAGCCCGCCCTGGAGGTCCGAGGAGAGGTGCTGCCAGCGCTCGCGCAGGATGCCGCCGACGAGGTCCAGGGCGCGCTGCCGGTGGCCGAGCCGGTCCAGGACCAGGGCGACGCCGGCGAGACCGTCGTACAGGCCCAGCGGGGTGCCCGCCGGCGGCCGGGCCGTGCGGTCCAGCAGCCACCGCTCGCCCTCCTCGTACCGGTCCGCGCCGACCTCCGCGAGGGCGTGCAGCACTCCGGCCGCGCCGTGCGCGAGCCCGAGTCCGCCGCCGTCGGAGAACTGGGCGATGTCGCCGGGGAAGAGCCGGTCGGTGCGCTCCGGGGTGGCCGAGGCGAGGATCGCCTTGACCATCGAGTCCCGGCTGTGCGGCCAGTCGCCCGGCTCCACCGGCCTGACTGGCGCGGGACGGGCGGCCCCGGACACGCTCCGGGTGATCTCCGCGACCGCCTCGTCCAGGAACGCCCGCGGCACGTCCGGGAACTGCCCGGCGATCACCTCGGCCAGATGCGCCGCCTTGCCCCGGTCGATCACGAACAGCGTGGTCACCGGCAGGAACATGGCGAGCCGCAGACAGGCCAGCGCATAGCGGTCGACGTCGGCGCCCCGGCGGTCGGGCGGGGCGAAGAAACCCGGGTGGGCGACGACCTGGCGGCCGTTCTCGCCGACCGGCGCGGCCGCCTCGAAGTCGATCAGGGACACCGACTCCTCGTCGGGCGACACCATGATGTTGAAGACGTGCAGGTCGTTGAAGACGATCCCGCGCGCGTGCACCGCCTCCACGGCCCGCTCCACCGCCCGGTGGATGCGCAGCGCCCACGCCGTGTAGTCGGCGACGGCCCGCGGATCCGGCTTGGGCAGCAGCAGCGGGTGCCGTTCGGCGAAGAAGGAGTTCAGCGGCCGGCCCTCGACGAAGTCCATCACCAGGAACTGGTGCTCGCCCAGCGTGAACCAGTCACGCACCTCGGGCACCACCCCGGTCCCGGCCGCCCGCTCCAGGGCCTGCTTCTCCCGCTCCAGCCGGGCGATCGCGTCCGCGCCGTCGGCCGCCAGCCCCGCGTGCGGCCGGCCCTCCTTCAGCACCACCCGGCGCCCGTCCCGGGTGTCGGTGCCCGTGTACACCCCGCCGCCGTTGGAGAAGTGCAGCGCCTTCTCGATGCGGTACGGCAGGTCACCGACCGTGGTGGCGTTGCGCGCGGCCAGCTGCGGCGCCAGGAAGTCCGGCAGCGTCACCCACTCCGGCACCCGGAAGGACGGGTCCCGGCGGTCCGGCACCAGCCGGCCCTCCCCGTCGCGCACGGCGGGCACCAGCGAACCGCGCTCGTCGACCACGTAGGAGCGCGCGAAGGCGCCGTAGCGGACATGCAGCGGTCCGTCGTCCCAGCGCAGATCGGTCAGGACGTACGGCCCCTCGAAGCCCTTCAGCAGCGCGCCCAGCTCGGTCAGCACGGTGTGCAGCTGCGCCTCGTCGGCGGGGTAGACGGTGACGAACTTGCCGCTGCCCTCGCGCGGCGCGTACTTGGCGTTGCGCAGGTGCAGCAGATGCGGGGCCGGGACGAACTTGAACGGGACGCGGCGCGGCACGCAGTACTCCCAGACGATCTCCGCCATCCGCTCGGCGTTCGCCCGGGTGGCCGAGGCGTGGATCTTCCAGCCCTGCTCCGGCCCCGGATGCGGCTCGCCGTCCGCGCCGAGCGGGGTCAGCGTCAGCCAGTCGCCGATGCGGGCGGCGCGCCAGCCCTCGGGCACCTCGCGCCGGGCCGCCGCGTACTGCGGCGCGGCACCGGCCCCCTCACCCGTCAGCCGGTCCGGAGTGTCGTAGAAGTGCCCGTCCGAGAGCGCGTACACCTCGTACCGCTTGTCCATGCGTCCCCCTCCGTCACGGCCACCGAGCCTGTCAGCCGGGGAGCGGTCGCGGACAGTCACGCCTGTCACGAGGTCGGTGTGCGGAACGCACGCGTCAACACATGTTCGGTCACTTTCGGTGTCTTTCGAGCAGACCCCGAACGCTCACAGGGGCTGCGCGGGCGCCTCATTAGCGCTGTAATACGGACGTGGTCACTGAGGGCGCTGCGGGACGCGGAACGCGAACGCCGCGTGCCGAAATCGCCCTGCGAGCGCTGCTGGGTGACCGGGACGCACCCGAACGGCTGCGCCGCGTCCTCGAACAGGCGCTGGTCTTCGCCGGGGCGACGTTCGCCGCCGTCTACGTCCCCGACGAGGACGGCGACGTGCTCTGCCTGCTGGAGGCGGCGGGCGTACCCCGGACGATGTACGGGCTGCGCGACAGCTACCCGCTCTCCGGGCGCTCCCCGGCCGCCGAGGCCCACCGCACCGGACGGCCGGTCTGGCTGGGCCCGGACGAGCTGGCCGCCCGCTCCGAGTCACGGCGCACCCCCGCCGGCGAGTTCTTCGTGGCCGCGCTGCCCGCGCACCGGGACGCCGACGCCGGCTGTCTGCTCGCCGTCAGCGAGGACCCGCACGGCTTCGACACCGAACAGCGCGTCTCCCTGGAGCTGATCGCCGACGCCGTCACCTATCCGGTCCTGCCCGCCCACGCCGAGGGCGGCGACCTCCCGCCGCACGCGTTCACCCTCGCCATGGACAGCGGCCGCGTCGAGGTCGGCGACGACCTCCTCGACCTGTTCGGCCTCACCCGCGACGACTTCGACGGCAAGGTCGAGACCCTGCTCGGGCTCACCGTCCCCGAGGACCTGCCCTCACTGATGTCCGTCGTCGAGGCCGACCACATGTCCCTCGGCGAGCGCGAACTGGAGTTCCGCGTGCTCCGGCCCGCCGGACCGCCCCGCTGGCTGCGGCTGCGCGGCCGGCTGCTGCCCGGCGGCGAGGGGCAGCCGGCCCGGCTCGTCGGCACCGTCGTCGACGCCGCCCAGAACCGCTCCGACGTCACCGACGTCGCCCGGGTGCAGCGGCTGGCCGCCGCCCTCGCCACCGCCGGCACCGTCCGCGACGTCAGCCAGGCCGTGGTCGCCGCGCTGCGCCGCCCGCTGCGCGCCGACCGCATCGCCCTCGCCGAACTGGAACACGACCGGCTCGTCGTCACCGTCCTCGACCCGCCCGACCCCGAGTCCTGGCCCGAGCTGTGGCAGCTGGAGTGGCGCACCGAGTGGCCCGACGCGCCGGTCCGCGCCATGCCCACCCTCGCCGCCGCCCTGCGCGACGGCCGCGCCCAGATCTGGCCCGCCGGCACCGCCCTGGAGCCCGCCCTCGCCGACGTCGGCCCCGGCGGCCTCGCCGTGCTGCCGCTGCCCGCCGGCGGCCGGATGGCCGGCGCCTGCCTGATCGGCTGGGACAGCCCGCACGACTTCGGCCCCGACGAGCGCGCCCTGCTCACCGCCTCCGCCGGGCTCGCCGGACAGGCCCTGATGCGCGCCCACGCCTTCGACGCCGAACACGAGCTGGTCGCGATGCTCCAGCGCACGCTGCTGCCCCGCCGGCTGCCGAAACTCCCCGGCGCGGTCGCCGTGGCCCGCTACCTGCCCGCCACCGCCGGGCTGGAGGTCGGCGGCGACTGGTACGACGTGATCCCGCTGCCCGACCACCACGTCGCCCTCGTCATCGGCGACGTCCAGGGCCACAGCGCGGCCGCCGCCACCCTGATGGGCCAGATGCGCACCGCGCTGCGCGCCTACGCCGTCGAGGGCCATCCGCCCGACGTGGTGGTCTCGCACGCCAACCGGCTCCTCACCGACATGGAGACCGACCTCTTCGCCACCTGCGTCTACGTCGACGTCGACATGGAGGAGGGCATGGCCTGGTGCGTCCGCGCCGGCCATCTGCCGCCCGTGCTGCGTCACCCGGACGGCTCCACCGTGGTCGTCGAGGCGGAAGGCGGCCCACCGCTCGGCGTGGTCGCCCAGGCCGACTTCCCGATGACCCCGCTGCGCCTCCAGCCGGGCACCCTGCTCGCCCTCACCACCGACGGACTCGTGGAGTCGCCCGCCACCGACATCGACGAGGGGATGGACCGCTTCGCCCACCAGCTCGCCCAGTCCGACCCCGCCCACCTCGGCCTGGTCGCCGACGCGCTGCTCGGCAACGCCCGGCGCAGCGACGACGTCGCCCTGCTGCTGATCCGCTACGACGGCATGGCCGTCCGGCCGCGCCGCGAGAGCTGGTCCATCTGGCGGGTCCCGGAGGCCGTCCGGCACTCCCGCCGTTTCACCAGCCGCACCCTGCGCGCCTGGGGCCTCGCCGAGCACACGGACGCCGTCCTCCTGATCGTCTCCGAACTGGTCACCAACGCGCTGGTGCACACCGACGGCAAGATCCGCCTCGACATCACCCTGGTCGGCAACCGGCTGCGGATCGCCGTCGCCGACTCCTCGCCCCGCACCCCCGTCCGGCCCACCAACATCGGCTGGGAGGCCACCGGCGGCCGCGGCCTGCTGCTCGTCGAGGCCATGTCGGCGGCCTGGGGCACGGTGCCGGTCAGCGGCGGCAAGCAGGTCTGGAGCGAAATCGCGCTGGACGCCTGAGCGAGGACCGCCTGCGAGGGGTACCCGGAGGCCGGAACGAGCGAAGAGGGAGGTACGTCATGACTCAGCACGTCCGCGACATCATGACCGCCGACCCGGTGACCGTCGAGCCGCAGAGTTCGGTCGCGGCGGTCGCCAGGATCATGCGCGACGAGGACATCGGCGCCGTCCTGGTGACCGACGGCGACACCCTGCGCGGTCTGGTCACCGACCGCGACCTGGTGGTCCGGTCGATCTGCGAGGGCGGCGACCCCGAGCAGACCACGGTCGCCGGGGCGTGCAGCGAGGATCTGTTCACGCTGGAGCCCGACGAGGACCTGGACCGCGCCGTCGAGCTGATGCGCGAGCACGCCGTACGCCGCGTCCCGGTCGTCGACCACGGCCACCCGGTGGGCATCATCTCGCTCGCCGACCTGGCGATGGAACGGGACCCGGACTCGGCCCTGGGCGACATCAGCGTGGCCCGGCCGAACACGTAGGCACACGGAGACCCCGAGGCGAGCCTGAGCCGGCCTCGCGGCGGATGGGCGGGCCGGGCCGACGCCCGGCCCGGCCGACTCGGCTGCCGCCCGGCCGGCTCGTGCGTACACGCAGGCAGGCGAGGCGGGCTTGCGGCGGCGGGGCGGCCCTGGGCCGAGGCTCGACCCGTCCGGCCCGCGCCGCCGCCGAGCCGGCTCACATCCACACATAGGCACGAGGCGAAATCCGGAGCGGGCCCGAAGCAGGCCCGCCCGGCTCGCGCCTTCGTCGCCCACCCGCCGGTGCTTGGCTCGTGCTGCCCGCCGGTGCTTGGCTCGTGCTGCCCGCCGGTGCTTGGCTCGTGCTGCCCGTTGGTGCCTGGCTCGCGCTGTCCGCCGTGGCTGCCCGGCCTGTGCCGCCGCCGGTGCTTGGCTCGTGCTGCCCGTCGGTGCCTGGCTCGTGCCGCCCGCTGTGGCCGCCCGGCCCGCGCCGCCGCCGGTGCCTGGCTCGTGCCGTCCGCCGTGGCCGCCCGGCCCGCGTCGTCGTCGCCCACCCGCCGTGGCCGCCCGGCCCGCCGCTGCCCGCCGGTGCACGCCGCTGCCGGTCGGCCGGCCCGTGCTGCCGCCCGGCCCGCCCGGCTCGTGCCGTCGTCACCCGCCCGGCGTCGCCGCCGCCCGGCCCGTGCCGTCGCCGACCGGTGCACGCCTCGTGGCGGCGGGCCCGCGCTGCCGACCGGTGCGCGCGGCCGGTCCGTGCTGCCACCGGCCGGTCCGTGTCGCCGGCCGCGCGGGCACCACACCGCAGCTCCCCGAGCGCCCCGGCCAGGAAGGTACTCATTCACCCGGCGGCAGGGGGTACCCGACGTCCATGAACACAAGCGCCTACGTCACCGCCGCCTCGGAATCCGCGCCCGGTATGGCCATCATCCTCGTCGCGGGCATCGTCATCACCGCCCTCCTGATCTGGGCCGTGCTGTTCGGGATCCGGGCGCGGCGTCGCGAAGCCCGTCCGCCGCGTCCCGAGGAGCAGCCGAGGCTGCCCGAGTCCGGCCCGGTGCACGAGACGCGGGAGCAGCGCGAGCCGCACGAGATGACCGAGGGCGAACGGCTCACCCCGCACCAGCTGAGGCCCACCGGCGGCGCCCCCAGCGAGGACCAGCAGCGGCCCCGCTGGGACCAGGGCTCCAGCGGCTCCTTCGGAGGTGGCGGCACCGGCGGCAGCTGACGGGCCGCCGGGTTTGCCCGGAATCCCGCCGGGGACCCGGACGGCAGCAGTGAAGGGAGCACGCCGTGACCACGCCGACCACCGAGAAACCCCTCACCCGGCGCACCGAGACCGGATGGTCCAGGGCCCGTCGGCTGAAGGAGAAACCGGCCCTGCGCACCTGCCTGTCGGCCGTGGAGGACCGGGAAGGGCCGCAGACATCGCACACCGCGGCGGAGTGGAACATCGTCAGGGGCGAGGACTGAGCACGAGTCGGCACACCTGCCGAGCCGAGGATCACCACCGGCGTCGCCGAGCACCGCACGGCGGCGCCGCCGCTCTGCCCCGGCCCGGCGCGGCCCGTACGCTGAGGCCGTGCGCCTGCTGCTGATGAGCGACACCCACCTCCCCAAGCGCGCCCGGGAGCTGCCCGCGCCGCTGCTGGCCGAACTGCCCCGCGCCGACGTGGTGTTCCACGCCGGGGACTGGGTCGACACCGCCACCCTCGACCTGCTGGAGCGGCGCTGCCACCGGCTCGTCGCCGTGTACGGCAACAACGACGGCCCCGACCTGCGCGCCCGGCTCCCCGAAGTGGCCCACGTCGAGCTGGACGGCCTGCGCTTCGGCGCCGTCCACGAGACCGGGCCCGCCCAGGGCCGCGAGGCGCGCTGCGCCGCCCGCTACCCCGACCTCGACGTGCTGGTCTTCGGCCACAGCCACATCCCCTGGGACACCACCGCCCCGTCCGGACTGCGCCTGCTCAACCCCGGCTCGCCGACCGACCGCCGCCGGCAGCCGCACTGCACCTACATGACCGCGACCGTGGCCGACGGCCGTCTCACCGACGTCACCCTGCACCGGCTGCCTCCCCGCTGACCCCGGATCGGACGGGATCGGATTGGACCGCCGTTAAGTCCGTTCAGTCCGTTCAGCTCCCCGACTCCGGAGGATGCACCGCCCCCGTCGTCCCCGTCAGCGGCGCCCCGCTGCCGCCCCAGCGCGACGCGACGATCTCCGCGGCCACCGACACCGCGACCTCCTCCGGCGTCCGCGCACCGAGGTCCAGGCCGATCGGGGAGCGCAGCCGGGCCAGTTCGGCCGGCTCGACACCCGCCTCCACGAGCCTGCGCGCCCGCTCCTCGTGGGTACGGCGGCTGCCCATCGCCCCGATGTACGCGGCGGGACGGCGCAGTGCCTCCGTCAGCAGGGGCACGTCGAACTTGGGGTCGTGGGTCAGCACGCAGAGCACCGTGCGGTCGTCGGTGCCGGTGGCCCGCAGATACCGGTCCGGCCAGTCGACGACGACCTCCACACCGGGCGGGAAGCGCTTCGGCGTCGCGAAGACCGGGCGGGCGTCGCAGACGGTGACCCGGTAGCCGAGGAAGGCGCCGATGCGGGCCACGGCCGCCGCGTAGTCGATGGCGCCGAAGACCAGCATCCGCGGCGGCGGCGCGAACGAGTGCAGGAACACCGAGACCTCGTCCGCCCGCCGCTCCCCGTGCGGCCCGTAGTGCCGTACGGCGGTGGCGCCGAGGGCGAGTTCGCCGCGCGCGTCGGCGGTCACCGCAGCGTCCAGGCCACTCGCGCCCAGCGTGCCGGAGACCTGCTCACGCCACACGGCGAGCGTGGCGCCGCGAGGTGCGGGACCGTCCGTCACCGTCGCCACCGTCACCGGTCGGCCCTCGGCCACCGACGAGGCGACCGCGCCGAACGACGGATCGAGGCCCGGGCTCACCGGCCGCACCAGCACGGTGATCTCACCACCGCAGCTCAGCCCGACCGCGAACGCGTCCTCGTCGCTGTACCCGAAGGTCTCCAGCCGTGCCCGCCCGCTCGCCACCACCTCCCGCGCCAGATCGAACACCGCGCCCTCGACACAGCCGCCGGACACACTGCCCACGACCTCGTCGCCCGGCCCGACCGCCATCGCCGCGCCGGGGTCGCGCGGCGCGCTGCGGCTGACCGCGACCACCGTGGCCAGACCGAAGGGTTCCGCGGCCGCGTACCAGCCGCCCAGCACCGGAAGGATGTCCCGCACGCTCCGCCCTCCGCTCCCTGCGTTAATCCGTTGCCGCCGGGGCCGTGCCTCTGCTGCACTGCATCCCGTCCGTCGTCGCACCAAGAGGAGCGAGCAATGCGCACTGCGTCCATGTCCACCCCGCAGACAACGGCTCCCCACCTCAAGGACATGACGCCTCGTGCACTTGCTCAACCTCGGCATCCTCGCGCACGTCGACGCGGGTAAGACCAGTCTGACCGAACGGCTGCTGCACCGCGCGGGCGTGATCGACGAGATCGGCAGCGTCGACGCCGGCAGCACCCGCACCGACACCCTCGCGCTGGAGCGGCAGCGCGGCATCACCATCAAGTCCGCCGTCGTCTCCTTCCCGCTGGGCGACGTCACCGTCAACCTCATCGACACCCCAGGTCACCCGGACTTCATCGCCGAGGTGGAACGGGTGCTCGGTGTGCTGGACGGCGCCGTACTGGTCGTCTCGGCCGTCGAGGGCGTTCAGGCGCAGACCCGCGTGCTGATGCGGACCCTGCGCCAGCTGCGCATCCCGACCCTGCTCTTCGTCAACAAGATCGACCGCCGCGGCGCGGCCTACGAGGACGTGCTGCGCGCCGCCGCCGACCGGCTCGCGTCGCCCGTAGTCCCCATGGGCACCGCCACGGACCTCGGCACCCCGCGGGCCCGCTTCACCCCGGGCCCCGTCCCGGCCGCGCTGGACGTCCTCGCCGACCACGACGACGACCTGCTCGCCGCCTACGTCGACGGCGCCGTCCCGGACGTCTTGCTGCGCAAAGCCCTCGCCGAGCAGACCCGGCGGGGCCTGGTCCACCCGGCGTACGCGGGCTCCGCGATCACCGGGGCGGGCGTGGACGCGCTCGCCGACGGCATCAGGCGGCTGCTGCCCACCGCCGCCGGCGACCCCGACGGGCCGGTCTCCGGCACCGTCTTCAAGGTCGAGCGGGGCCAGGCGGGGGAGAAGGTGGCGTACGCGCGTCTCTTCGGCGGCACCCTGCGCACCCGCGACCGGATCCGTTTCGGCACCGCGGGCCGGGAGGGCCGGGTGACCGCCGTCCACGTCTTCGACCAGGGCGCCGACACCCGCCAGGACGCGGTCGGCGCCGGCCGGATCGCCCGGCTGTGGGGCCTCACGGAGGTGCGGATCGGCGACTGGATCGGCGTACCGCGCACCACCGACCGCCGCCTCTTCGCCCCGCCGTCCCTGGAGACCGTCGTCGAACCGGTCCGGGCGGCGGACCGGGGGGCGCTGCACACGGCACTCACCCAGCTGGCCGAACAGGACCCGCTGATCGGTCTGCGCCACGACGAGGTGCGCCAGGAGACCTCGATCTCCCTCTACGGGGAGGTCCAGAAGGAGGTCGTCCAGGCGACCCTCGCCGACGACCACGGCCTGGACGTCACCTTCCGCGAGACGACACCGCTGTGCGTCGAGCGCCTGGCGGGCACGGGCGCGGCGGTCGCGTTCAACAAGAAGGACGACAACCCCTTCCTCGCCACCGTCGGCCTGCGGGTCGAGCCGGCCCCGGCCGGCGCGGGCACGGACTTCCGGCTGGAGGTGGAGCTGGGCTCGATGCCGTACGCCTTCTTCAAGGCCGTCGAGGACACCGTGCGCGAGACCCTGGGCCAGGGCCCGCACGGCTGGCAGGTGCCCGACTGCACGGTCACCATGACCCACTCCGGCTACTCACCGCGCCAGAGCCACGCCCACCAGGGCTTCGACAAGAGCATGTCCAGCACCGGAGCCGACTTCCGGGGCCTGACCCCGCTGGTCCTGATGGAGGCGCTGCTGCGGGCCGGGACACGGGTGCACGAGCCGATGCACCGGTTCCGGCTGGAGGCACCGGCCGACACCCTGGGCGCCCTGCTGCCGGTGCTGGCCGCGCTGCGGGCGGTGCCGCGGACCACCGAGACCCGCGGGACGCGCTGCGTCCTGGACGGCACGGTCCCGGCGGCCCGCGTGCACGCCCTGGAACAGCGGCTGCCGGGACTCACCCGGGGCGAGGGCGAACTGGACAGCGCCTTCGACCACTACGCGCCGGTGGCCCGGGGCGTCGCCCCGCCCGAGCGCCCGCGCACCGACCACAACCCGCTGAACCGGAAGGAGTACCTGCTCAACGTGACCCGCAGGACCGGCGGTTGAGCCCCTTCACCACTGTCTCCGCTGTTGCCGCTGTCTCCGCCGTCACCACTGTCACCCGGCGGCGGAGGTCAACCGGTCAAGGGACCGGACCAGTTCGCGGGGACCCGGGCCTGCCTGACCCGCTGCGGGTGGTCGCCGACCGGTACCGACACCGTCTTCTCGCCGGTGGCGAAGTCGATGGCGGTGACCCGGTCGGCGCCGCTCTCGGAGATCACGCAGGACTTGCCGTCGCCGCTGACGGTGGCCCAGTAGGGCTTGGCGGCGGGCACCAGCGGGCCCTCCTGGAGGGTCGTACGGTCGACGACGGTCGCGTAGTCGTCCATGGTGCCCGCGACGCACAGCTTGTCGCCGCCGGGCTGCATCGTGATGCCGTGGTGGCGGGAGTCGTTGACCCAGGTGGTGCGGTCCTCGCTGGTGGCGGGGTTCTTCGGGAGGGTCTTCGTCCGGGTGATGCGATCGCTCGCGACGTCGTACTCGAAGAAGCCGTTGAAGAACGACACCTGGAAGTACAGCTTCGACTCGTCCGGGCTGAACGCGGCCGGGCGCACCGCGTCCGAGTAGTCCTTCAGCCCGATCGCGTCCAGGCGCTCGCGCATGTCGATCACCTTGACCTGCCGGAAGGTGGCCGCGTCGACGACCGTGATCCGCCGGTTGCCCTTCGTCCAGTCCAGCCACGGGGCGTCGAGCGCGGTGTTCACCTCGCCGATGGACATGTTCCAGATGTAGCGGCCGTCCCGGGTGAAGACGTTCTCGTGCGGCTTGTCTCCGGTGGCGAACGAGCCGACCTGCCTGCCGGTCTCGATGTCCAGCACGTGCACGGTGTTGGAGGTGGAGGCGGAGACGGCGACCCGGGTGCCGTCGGGGGAGACGGCCATGTGGTCGGCGCGGTAACCCGACACCGGGAAGCGCCACTTGACGGCGCCGGTGGTCAGGTCGAGGGAGACCACGTCGGCGAAGCTCGGCCGGGAGACGACCATCGCCGTGCCGTCGGGGGTGGCGTACATGTCGTCGACGAACTGGTCGTGCCCCTCGCCGACGCTGTTGCGGACGCCCATGAAGTAGATCCACTTGATGGGGTCGGCCTTGATCTCCGCCATCCGCTGGTCCTTGTCCGGGACCACGTCGATCCGTGCGATCCGCGCGAAGTCGCCGCGGGACTCGATGACGTCGGCGGTGCCGTCCCAGTTGTTGCCGACGAACAGCACCTCCCGCAGGGCGGTGGGGGTGTCCGGGGCGGCCGAGGCGGCGGTCGCCGGAGCGGTGAGGGCGAGGACGAACGCGGCGGCGACGGAACCAAGCCGTCTTGAGCCGAGGGCAGGCATGAGTGCTCCCTCCGGGAGTCGGGAGTGGGTGGGGGGTGCTGCGATCTGAACACGGCTGCTTTCAGAGTGGCTTACTGGAAAGTAAGGATCGGACGCGCTTCTCCACAAGACTGCGTACACGACAAAATTGGCCGACGGCGGAGTACGGCGGAGTACGGCGGAGTGCGGCGGAGGACGGAGGCACGTGGCAGGCAGGCTCAGAGCGCCCACCGGGCGGTACGGCGGCCGTTCGGCCGAGGAACGGCAGGCCGAGCGCCGCCGCCGCTTCCTCGACGCCGCGCTCCGGCTCTTCGGCGACCGGCCGGGCTACCGGGCCACGACCGTCGCCGCGCTCAGCGAGGCCGCCGGCCTCTCCACCCGGCAGTTCTACGAGGAGTTCCGCACCCTGGAGGACGTCCTCGCCGCGCTCCACCTCCAGGTCAACGACTGGGCCGACGAGGCCGTCCGGGCCGCCGCGGCCGGCGCCGCGGCGCTCCCGCTGGTCGACCGCGTCACCGCGATCTTCCACGCCTACGCCGAGAACGTCACCGCCGACCCGCGCCGCGTCCGCATCACCTTCGTCGAGATCGTCGGCGTCAGCCCCCGCCTGGAGGAGCAGCGACTGGCCCGCCGCGCCCGCTGGGTCGACCTCATCTGCGCCGAGGCCCAGGCTGCCGTGGCCCGCGGCGAGGCCGCGCCCCGCGACTACCGGCTCCCCGCCACCGCGTTCATCGGCAGCGTCAACGGCCTGCTCCACGACTGGAGCGCCGGCTGGGTCGACGCCGCCCTCGACGAGGTGGTCGCCGAACTGGTCCGCCAACTCCTCGCCATCCTGCGGCCGGTGGAGTGGGAGAGCGACACCTGACGAGGCCTCCGTCGACGCGGCCGGTGCCCGCTGCCGCACCCGGCCCGGCGACGGTGTCAGCGGCCGAGGCGGTCCAGGGTCTCCACGACGGCGGCCGTCCCGTCCTCCGCGCGCACCCGCGCCGCCAGCGCCCGCGCGTTCTCCCGGAAGGCGGGGTCCCGGATCGCGCGGACGAGCGCCGAGGCCATCGCGTCGGCGGTCAGACGCCGGAGCGGCAGGGCGCGCGGGGCGACTCCCAGGGCGACCAGGCGGGCGGCCCAGAAACCCGCGTCGAACTGGATGGGCACGGGCACGGCGGGCACCCCGGCACGCACCCCGGCGGCCGTCGTGCCCGCGCCGGCGTGGTGGACCACGGCCGCCACCCGGGGGAAGAGCACGGAGTGCGGCACCTCCCCGACGGTCAGCATGTCGTCCCCCGAGGCCGCGAGGCCGCCCCAGCCCCGCTGGAACACCCCGCGCAGTCCCGCCCGGCGCAGCGCGCGCACCAGCTCGGCGCTGAGCCGCGCGGCATCCGGCACGGTCGCGCTGCCCAGGCCGACGAAGACCGGCGGCGGACCGGCGTCGAGAAAGGCGAGCAGCTCCGCCGGGAGCCGGGGTTCACGGTCGTACGGCCACCAGTACCCGGCGATGCCGAGACCCGGCCGCCAGTCGCGCGGCCGGGGGACGACGAGCGGGCTGAAGCCGTGCAGCACCGGCCAGTCACGCGCCTCCCGGGTCCGGCGCGCGGCGCCCGGGGTCGTGGCGGGCAGCCCCAGCCGGGCGCGCACCTCCGGCACGGCCGCCGAGAACACCCGCTCCACGGCCAGCTCGACCCCGTGCCCGGCGAGCAGGTTGCCGGCCGCTCCCCAGGAACCAGCGCCGAGCACCGAGGGCGCGAACTCCCGTGTCGGGGCCAGCGGTTGGAGGTACACCCCCGCGCTCGGCAGGCCCAGCCCCTCCGCGATGGCGTGCCCGAGGGGCGCGAGCGAACTCGACAGCAGCAGCACATCACCGGACCGGGCCGCCGCGAGCAGGTCGTCGGTCATCCGCCCGACCAGCGCCCGCGCCATCGTCACCACCCGCACCAGCTTGCCGACCCCGCCCGCACTGCGGTGCAGCGCCCGCCCCCGCGGCGACTCCAGCTCCGCCCGCGGATCCACCGGCAGCGCGTGGAAGCCCAGCCCCGATCCGGCCACCAGCGGCTCGAAACGCCCGTGGGTCACCAGGGTCACCTGGTGACCGGCCCGCAGCAGCGCATGGCCGAGCCCGGTGTAGGGGGCCACGTCACCGCGGGAACCCGCCGTCATGATCACCACTCGCACGCGGGCCAGTATGCCGCCGGGACGGCCCGGCCGGGGCGGTACCGGGCCGGGCGCACCCGATCGTCACACCCCGAGCTGCCGTGCCGCCGCGTCGACGGTCTGCTCCAGCAGCGTCGCGATGGTCATCGGACCGACACCGCCCGGCACCGGAGTGATCAGGGAGGCCCGCTCCACGGCCGAGTCGAAGTCGACGTCGCCCACGTTGCCCTCGTTGTACCCGGCGTCGATCACGACCGCGCCCGGCTTGACGTCCTGGCCGCGGATCAGCCGGGGCCGCCCGACCGCGGCGACCACGATGTCCGCCTCCCGCACCGCCGCCGACAGGTCACGGGTGCGCGAGTGGCAGTAGGTGACGGTCGCGTCCCGGGCGAGCAGCAGCATCCCGGCCGGCTTGCCGAGGATCGCGCTGCGGCCGACCACCACGGCCCGCTTCCCGGCCGGGTCGACGCCGTACTCGTCCAGCAGCCGCATGATGCCGCCGGGCGTGCAGGAGACGAAGCCGGGCAGACCGAAGCTCATGGTGGCGAAGGAGGCGAAGGTGACGCCGTCGACGTCCTTCTCCGGCGCGATCGCCTCGAAGGCGGCCCGCTCGTCGATGTGGTGGCCCATCGGGTGCTGGAGCAGGATGCCGTGCACCTGCGGATCGGCGGACAGCCCGCGCAGGGTGCCGACCAGTTCCTCGGTGGTCGTGGCGGCGGGCAGGGCCACATGACGGGAGGCGATACCGGCCTTGCGGCAGCGGTTCTGCTTCATCCTGACGTAGGTGACGGACGCCGGGTCCTCGCCCACCAGCACCGTCGCCAGACACGGGACCGTGCCCGTGCGGTCGGTGAGGTCGGCGGCCCGCTTCGCGGTCTCCTCGACGATGCGGCGGGCGAGCGCGGTGCCGTCCATGAGCCGGGCCTGAGACATGATCCACTCCTGGGTCGATCGATGGGATCGCCCAGGCGCGCGGCATCGACTCGACGGGAGCCGCTCCCCGGTGGTACTCCACCTCAGCGCCAGTCACGGCCCCGGACAGCGTAACCGAGGCCGTGTGCCGTCCCGGCCGCGGCCCGGCTACTCGTCCCAGGCCTGGATCATGGTCTGCTCGACGATCTTGCCGTCCCGCAGCGTGATCATCGACACGGCCAGCACCCGGACGCCGTCCGCGTACTCGCAGGACTCGCTGAACGCGGCGCGGTCGCCCTGGATCACGCAGTCCTCCAGCTTGTGCGTCATGTCGCGGCCGTAGACGTCGTCGAGCAGTTCGCCGATCTCCTGCCGGCCGGTCAGCGTCCGCGGGTGGCTGGGCTGGGTGTTGTGGTCGACCACACGCAGTCGCGCGTCGTCCGCGTAGAGCGACAGCAGCGTCGAGGCGTTCTGTCCCTCGATGCCCCGGCGCAGCGTCTCGGTGTCGAAACCGGGGGTGGCGGTGGTGCCCATCGTGACCTCCTCGAAAGGGGTGCGGCCCGGCACGGCCACGGGCCGCGGGGCCCCTCCTACGAGGCTCCCCCGCCCCGCGGGGGTCGGCAAGCGCAGCGGCGCGCTCCGCCTGACGGGTGAGTGCGACGGGGCGGCCGTGTCCGTCCCCGGGCGGCCGGCGTTGCTGAAGACATGATCTCAACACGTCGTATCGTCGCCGCCGTTGGTCTCGCCGCCGGGGTCACGGGGCTCGCCGCACCACTGGCGAACGCGGCCGTGGCGGACGCCCCGGCCAACCAGATCAACCCGATCGCCACGCTCGACTCGCTCGCCGTCGGCGACCTGCCCGCCGAGCACAAGGACGCCCTCCCGCGGCCCTCCGCCCAGCTGGCCCAGCTGAACAAGGTCAACGAGCTGAACCGGCTCGAAGAGCTGCACCAGGTCACCGACCTGGTCGCGCCGGTGACCGGGCTCGTGCCCGCCGTCGCGTACTGAGTCCGCTCAGCCGGCCGAGGCGAGGAACTGCGTGGCCGCCAGCTCCGCGTACAGCGGGTCGGCGGCCACGAGTTCGCGGTGGGTGCCCACCGCACGGACCCGGCCCGCGTCCATCACCACGATCCGGTCCGCCATCGTCACCGTCGACAGCCGGTGCGCGACCACCAGCACGGTGGTCGTCCGGGCCACATCGGCGACCGTGTCCCGCAGCGCAGCCTCGTTCACCGCGTCCAGCTGCGAGGTCGCCTCGTCCAGGAGCAGCAGCCGGGGGCGCCGCAGCAGCGCCCGGGCGATCGCGACCCGCTGACGCTCCCCGCCGGACAGCTTGGTGCCGCGGTGCCCGACCAGTGTGTCCAGCCCGTCGGGCAGCCGGGCGACCAGCCCGTCGAGGCGGGTCGTCTTCACCACCCGGGTGAGCGTGTCCTCGTCCGCCCCCGGATTGCCCAGCAGCAGGTTGTCGCGCAGTGAGCCCGACAGCACCGGCGCGTCCTGCTCCACGTAGCCGATCGCGGACCGCAGCCGGGGCAGCTCCCACGCGGTGAGCTCCCGCCCGTCGAGCGTGATCACGCCGGACTCGGGGTCGTAGAACCGCTCGATCAGCGAGAACACGGTGGTCTTGCCCGCGCCGGACGGGCCGACGAACGCGGTCATCCCGCGCGGCGGCACGGCGAACGTCACCCCGTGGTGGACGTACGGCAGGTCGTCGGCGTAGCGGAAGCGGACGTCGGTGAAGGCGAGCGCGGCCGGCTCGGCGTCGGCCGCCGGCAGCGGCGCCGCCGGCGCCTGCGGCTCGGCGGGCAGCCGCAGCGCCTCCTCGACCCGGGTCAGCGCCGCGGAACCGGTCTGGTACTGGGTGATCGCGCCGACGACCTGCTGGATCGGCGACATCAGATAGAACACGTACAGCAGGAACGCCACCAGCGTGCCGATGTCGATCGCGCCGGTCGCCACCCGCGCCCCGCCCACCGCGAGCACCGTGATGAACGCGATCTGCATCGACAGCCCGGCGGTGTTGCCCGCGGCCGCCGTCCACTTGGCGGCCCGCACGCTCTGGCGCCACGACTCCTCGGCGGCGGTGTGCAGGGCCTGCTCCTCCCGGTGCTCGGCGCCCGACGCCTTCACCGTGCGCAGCGCGCCCAGCACCCGCTCCAGCGAGGCGCCCATCACCCCGACCGCGTCCTGCGCCTGCCGGCTCGCCCGGTTGATGCGCGGCACGATCACCCCGAGCACCGCGCCCGCGCCGAACACCACGGCCAGCGTGACGCCGAGCAGCACCGGGTCGACCAGGCCCATCATCACCACGGTCGCCGCCAGGGTGAGCCCGCCGGTGCCCAGACCGACCATGGAGTCGGTGGTGACCTCGCGCAGCAGGGTGGTGTCGGAGGTGATCCTGGCCATCAGATCACCCGGTTCGCTGCGGTCCACGGCGGCGATCCGCAGCCGCAGCAGATACGACGACAGCGCCCGCCGGGCCCCCAGCACCACCGACTCGGCGGTGCGCCGCAGCACGTACGAACCGAGCGCCCCCAGCGCCGCGTTGGCCAGCACCAGCGCCGACATCAGCAGCAACGCGCCCGTGATGGTGCGGTCGTGCGCCAGGTCGTCGATCAACTCCCGGGCCACCAGCGGCAGCAGCAGCCCGGTGGCGCCGGTGACCAGGGAGAGCACCGCGCCCGCCAGCAGGGCCCAGCGGTGTGGTCGGACGTAACCGAGCAGCAGCCGCCACGGGGGCGTTCCTACGGGGGTGTCTGCGATGCTCACAGTGCTCCTTCGCCGGTCGCGGGCCAGTGGCAACAGAGCGTCAAGGCTACGTCGGTCCGCGCGTGCCGGGCGCCCACTTTTCACGTCGGACTGATGACCGTCCGGCGGGCCGTGAACACGCCCCGCGGATGCCCGCGTGCCCGTCCCCGTTCGGCCCACGCACCCTGGCGATCACCCGGTCGACGTGGCCGGAAAACGGCCCGGGCGCTTGTCCGTCGTGTCCTACCGATCAGTCGCGCGTAGGGTCGGCAGCGGGACGGAAACCCACCGAGGAAAGGGATCAGGACCATGGCGCAGGAAGTGCGCGGCGTGATCGCGCCGGGCAAGGACGAGCCGGTGCGGATCGAGACGATCGTGGTGCCCGATCCGGGGCCGGGCGAGGCCGTGGTGCGCGTCCAGGCCTGCGGGGTCTGCCACACCGACCTGCACTACAAGCAGGGCGGCATCACCGACGAGTTCCCCTTCCTGCTCGGCCACGAGGCCGCCGGGGTGGTCGAGGCGGTCGGCGACGACGTCACCGAGGTGGCGCCCGGCGACTTCGTCGTCCTCAACTGGCGTGCCGTGTGCGGCCGGTGCCGGGCCTGTCTGCGGGGCCGCCCCTGGTACTGCTTCGACACCCACAACGCCGGGCAGAGGATGACCCTCGCGGCCACCGGGCAGGAGCTGTCCCCGGCCCTCGGGATCGGCGCCTTCGCCGAGAAGACGCTGGTGGCCGCCGGACAGTGCACCAAGGTCGACCCGGCCGTCGCCCCGGCGGTGGCCGGACTGCTGGGCTGCGGGGTGATGGCCGGCATCGGGGCCGCGATCAACACCGGCAACGTGGGCCGCGGCGACACGGTCGCCGTCATCGGCTGCGGCGGCGTCGGCGACGCGGCGATCGCCGGGTCCCGGCTGGCCGGCGCGGCGAAGATCATCGCCGTCGACATCGACGACCGCAAGCTCGCCACCGCCCGCACCATGGGCGCCACCGACACCGTGAACTCCCAGGAGACCGACCCGGTCGCCGCGATCCGCGAGCTGACCGGCGGCTTCGGCGCCGACGTCGTCATCGAGGCGGTCGGCCGCCCCGAGACGTACACCCAGGCGTTCTACGCCCGCGACCTGGCCGGCACGGTCGTCCTCGTCGGCGTCCCCACCCCCGAGATGAAGCTGGAACTCCCGCTCCTGGACGTCTTCGGCCGCGGCGGCGCGCTGAAGTCCTCCTGGTACGGCGACTGCCTGCCCTCCCGGGACTTCCCCATGCTCATCGACCTGCACCTCCAGGGGCGCCTCGACCTCGGGGCGTTCGTCACCGAGACGATCGCGCTGGACGAGGTGGAGAAGGCGTTCGAGCGGATGCACCACGGGGACGTGCTGCGCTCGGTGGTGGTGCTGTGATGACCGCCCGCATCGAACGCCTCGTCACCTCCGGGCAGTTCAGCCTCGACGGCGGCACCTGGGACGTCGAGAACAACGTGTGGCTCGTCGGCGACGACCACGAGGTCGTCGTCATCGACGCCGCCCACGACGCCGACGCCATTGCCGAGGCCGTCGGCGACCGCCGGCTCACCGCCATCGTGTGCACCCACGCCCACAACGACCACATCGGTGCCGCCCCGGCGCTCGCCGACCGCACCGGTGCCGTCATCTGGCTGCACCGTGACGACCTGCCGCTGTGGCACCAGACCCACCCCGACCGCGAACCCGACGCCTGGCTGCGCGACGGCCTGGTGATCGAGGCCGCCGGCGCCGACCTGACCGTGCTGCACACCCCGGGCCACGCCTTCGGCGCGGTCTGCCTGCACGACCCCGGCCTCGGGGTGGTCTTCACCGGGGACACGCTCTTCCAGGGCGGCCCCGGCGCCACCGGCCGCTCCTACTCCCACTTCCCGACCATCATCGACTCGATCCGCGACCGGCTGCTCACCCTGCCGCCCGAGACGAAGGTCCTCACCGGCCACGGCGACGCGACCACCATCGGCGCCGAGGCCCCGCATCTGGAGGAATGGATCGCCCGCGGCCACTGAGCCGCCCGCCGCGGGCGCCGACCGGGTGATCCCGCGCGGCGCGCGCAAAAGGCGACAGAAGGTGTCCGGCTTCCCCGGCACCCTCGACAGGACGTCACCACCAGACGTCATCGAGACACGGGAGGCCGGACATGGCACAGCCCCTGGAGGGCAAGGTCGCACTCGTCGCGGGAGCCACGCGCGGGGCGGGACGCGGGATCGCCGTCGAACTGGGCGCGGCGGGCGCGACCGTCTACGTGACCGGGCGCACCACCCGCGCCCGGCGCTCCGAGTACGACCGCCCCGAGACCATCGAGGACACCGCCGACCTGGTCACCGCGGCCGGCGGCCGGGGCATCGCCGTCCCCACCGACCACCTCGACCCGGCACAGGTCGAGGCACTGGTGAACCGCATCGCCGCCGAACAGGACCGCCTCGACGTCCTCGTCAACGACATCTGGGGCGGCGAGACCCTGTTCCAGTGGGACACCCCGGTCTGGGAGCACGACCTCGACAACGGACTGCGGCTGCTCCGCCTGGCGGTCGAGACCCACCTCGTCACCAGCCACCACGCCCTTCCGCTGCTGCTGCGCCGGCCCGGTGGCCTGGTCGTCGAGGTGACCGACGGAACTGCCGAGTACAACCGCGACACCTACCGCGTGAACCTCTTCTACGACCTCGCCAAGGCCTCCGTGCTGAGGATGGCCTTCGCACTCGGCCATGAACTCGGCCCGCGCGGCGCCACCGCCGTCGCCCTGACCCCGGGCTGGCTGCGCTCCGAGATCATGCTGGAGCAGTTCGGGGTGCGCGAGGAGAACTGGCGCGACGCCCTCGGCAAGGTCCCGCACTTCGCCATCTCCGAGACCCCGCACTACGTCGGCCGGGCCGTCGCCGCCCTCGCCGCCGACCCCGGCGTCGCCCGCCACAACGGGGCCTCGCTGTCCAGCGGCGGCCTGGCGCGCGAGTACGGCTTCACCGACCTCGACGGCAGCCGACCCGACGCCTGGCGCTATCTCGTCGAGGTCCAGGACCCCGGCCGGCCGGCCGACACCACCGGCTATCGCTGAGCTCCGTCCGCCGCCGGTGTCCTGCGTGAGCTGTGTCACCTCGTTGGCACTGGTGGTGATGGTGAGGACACCGTGTGCCCGCTCGGTGCATGAGACACGCCACAACATCCCGAATCCGTACAACTCATGGGGCCCGGCAGTCGTCCAATAGGGAAGAGCGCGGCAGACCCCGCGCCGTTTCGACCTGAAGGGCAAGACCTATGGGGGACACCCGCAGACGGGCCACCGTCGTCCTCGGCGCCACCGCACTGGTGGCGCCGCTCACGCTCGCGCTGGGCGCCGGTCCGGCGCAGGCGGCGCCGAGCTGCACCTCGCAGACCGGGCCGTACCAGAAGCAGGTGGAGAAGTTCCTGGGCCGGCCGGTCGACGGCGTCCAGTCCTCCGCCGACTGCAAGGCGATCCAGGCCTTCCAGACCAAGCACGGCATCCAGCCGAACGCCGGCTACGCCGGGTCCATCACCTGGGGCGTGATGAACCTCATGCAGAAGCAGAAGGCGGTGGGCAGCAAGCCCAACAAGGACGGCAAGTGCCCGGTGAACAAGGGCCGCATCGCCTGTGTGAACCTCACCCTCCAGCTCAGCTGGATCCAGGACGGCAGCAAGCTGGTCTACGGCCCCGTCCCGGTCCGCACCGGCCGCGACGGCTACGAGACCCGCACCGGCCTGAAGAAGATCTACTGGCGCAACATCGACCACGTCTCGTCCATCTACGACGTGCCGATGCCGTACGCGCAGTTCTTCGACGGCGGTCAGGCCTTCCACTCGGTCGGCGTCAGCATGTGGAACCCGCCGGGCTCGCACGGCTGCGTCAACATGACCAAGACCGACGCGAAGAAGTACTGGTCGCTGCTGAAGAACGGCGACGACGTCTACGTGTACGGCCGCAAGCCGGGCACCTGACCGTCCCTGTGAACTGCCGCACAGGGCCGCGGACATGGAGTGATCAGTAACACGGTCCGGTATGTCCGATTTACTCCTCTTGACTCACACGGTCTTCACGTCGCTCACCGTATGCTTCACAGCATGTCCACCACTGTTGAAACCGCCTCCGAGCGATCGGCCGCGGAGGTCAACGAGGAGATCCGGGCCCTGTGGCGCCGGTCGGGCGGGACACTGAACACCGAGCAGCGCGAGGAGTACCAGCGGCTCGTCATGGAGTGGGCCGACCGAGCCTCGGCCTGACCCACCCCGCATCCTCGGTCAGCCCCACGTCGCCGAGTACTGGCGCTGGTAGGCCCTGCGGTCCTGCTCCGAGCGGATCCACCGCGTGGCCACCAGCGCGACCAGGCTGCCCGCGATGATCAGCAGTCCCGGCCCCGTGTTCCTCGGGTCCGCGAGCCGCGCGTACAGCGACGGCGCCTGTCCACCACCCGCCGCCGTGGCGCCGCCCGGCGCGACGGCGCTCTGTGTCCCCGACGCCGACGGCCCCGGCGTCCCGGCCGCTCCGGGCGCGGTGATCAGCCGTACCCCGAGCGCGCTCATCGCCTTCGTCACCGGCTGGAAGAAGGTCGTGCCGCCCCTCCGGCAGTCCCCGCTGCCGCCCGAGGTCACGCCCAGCGCGACACCCTCGGCGAACAGCGGTCCGCCGCTGTCCCCGGGTTCGGCGCACACATCCGTCTCGATCAGCCCGGTGACCGTGCCCTCGGGGTAGTTCACCGTCGCGTCCAGCGCCGTCACCCGCCCGTCCCGCAGCCCGCTGGTGCTGCCGCTGCGGAACACCCGCTGACCCACGGCCGGATCGGCCGCACCGGTGATCCGCACACCCTTGCCGCCGCCGAGCGACACCACGTCGGCGCCCTCACCCGCCCGGTCGCCCGCGTACCGCACCAGGGAGTAGTCGCCGCCCGGAAAACTTCCGGCGACCGTCCGGCCCACCTCCCGCGCACCCCGCTGATCGGCGAACCACACCGACCCGGTGGGCCCGCAGTGCCCGGCCGTGAGGATGAACTCGCGCCGCCCGTCGGTGACGTTGAACCCCGCCGAGCAGCGGCCGCCCGTCGACAGGATGGGCAGCGCCCCGTTCAAACGGGTGGTGAAGGTGCCCGGGGAGCGCTCCATGCGGACGAAACCGCCGATGTCCTCGGCGAGCCCGGTGAGCCGGTCCCAGTCGGCGGCGGAGACGGTGCGGTCGGCCCGGACCACCACCTCGTTGGACCGGTAGTCGACCGCCCACGCCGTGCCGGCCACCCGCGGCGCCGCGCCCAGGGTCGCGGTCGCCGACCTCAGCTCCCGCAGACTGTGCCGGACCACCTTCGCGGTGGCACCCGCCCGGCGCACCTCGGCGGCCGCGTCCCGGTCGGTGACCGCGACGACCGGCCGCCCGTCGGCGCCGACCCAGCTGCCCGCCGTACGCTCACCGCCGAGCCGGTCCACGAGGTCCGCGGCGCCGGCCCGCCCGGGGTCCGGTGGCGGGCTCGCCACCGCCTGGGTGACCATCGTCGCCCCGAGCAGCAGGCCGCCGACGGCCGCCAGCCGGGTGACGCGCCGGACGATCCGTCGTCGTACGTGCCTCATGCATGGCTCCCGAACCCCGAACGCGCGGTGGTGACACCGCGGGGGCCTCGGGCAGTCGAGCGCCCTCCTCGCATACGTGCCGGGAGCCCGGCCCGTTCACCCCGGCCCGCCGACCCGGCCCGACGGCTCGTCCGAGGGGCCGGGCCCGGCTCACTTCTTCCGCGCCACCCCGCCGAACATGGCGACCTCCTCCGGCTCGGACCCGTCGGCCGCCGCCGGACGCCAGCGCGAGCAGGACACCACACCCGGCTCCAGCAGCTCCAGACCGTCGAAGAAGCCGGTCACCGCCTCGGGCGTGCGCTGGGTCAGCTTCGGGGTGCCGTGCTGGTTCCAGAACTTCACGGCCTCGTCCACGTCGGGCATCGACGGCGAGGTGATGGTGTGCGACAGCACCAGGTGGCTGCCCGAGGGCAGCCGGTCGACCAGCCGCCGCACCAGGCCGTACGGGTCCTCGTCGTCGCCGATGAAGATGACCACGCCCAGCAGGATCAGCGCCACCGGCCGGCTGAAGTCCAGTGTCTTGGAGGCGTGTTCGATGATCGCGTCGACGTTGCGCAGGTCCTCGTCGAGGTAGTCGGTACGGCCCTCCGGCGTGCTGGTGAGCAGCGCGCGGGCGTGGGCGAGGACCAGCGGGTCGTTGTCGACGTAGACGATCCGCGCGTCCGGGGCCAGGCGCTGGGCGACCTCGTGGGTGTTGTCGGCGGTCGGCAGCCCGGTGCCGATGTCCAGGAACTGGCGGATCCCGGCCTCGGTGACGAGATGGTGCACGGCGCGGCCCAGGAAGAGCCGGTCGGCGCGCGCGTACTCGCCTATGCCCGGGTGGAGCCGGCGGATCTGGTCACCGGCCGCGCGGTCCACCTCGTAGTTGTCCTTGCCGCCCAGCCAGTAGTTCCAGATCCGGGCCGTGTGCGGCTGGGAGGTGTTGATGCGCTCGCGCAGGGAGTCGGCCACGCCGTCCGTGGTGGGCGGGTTCTCGGTCACGGGATCAGCTCCTGGGAATGCCGGAAAGCGGTGAGGTGTCAAGGAGCAATCTAGACCGATGAGTTGATCTTTGCCGACCCTAGGGTGCTTTCCGTTCCCCGCCCCCCGCAGGGCGTCCGGGCGGACGTGCGGCCACCCTCTAGACTCCCGGCATGAGCGAGACGCCGACGGCCCGGCTCGGTGCGGGCAAGTATCTGCTGATCACCAGCTACCGCAGGAACGGCCAGGGGGTGCCCACCCCGGTGTGGGTGGTGGGCGACGGGGACGCGCTCGGCGCCTGGACGGTCGCCGACTCCTGGAAGGTCAAGCGGATCCGCAACAACAGCGCGGTCGAGGTCGCCCCCTGTGACCTGCGCGGCAACCGCACCGGCGAGGCGTTCCGGGGCACCGCCGAGATCTGTGACGCGGCCACCACGGCCCGCTACCGCAAGCTCATCGCCCGCAAGTACGGCGTCGTCGGCCGTCTCACCCTGCTCGGCAGCCGGCTGCGGCGCGGTACGACGGGCACGGTCGGCATCCGGATCACGCTGGACCCGGCGTGAGGCCGCCGGCCGGCGGCGCCGCCTGAGCCGGTGTCAGCTCCAGGCGCGGTAGGGCTCGTCGACCAGCTGGAAGACGGGCTCGCCGCGCACCGGGTCCTTGGCCGTGGACAGCCGTACCCGGTCGCCGCTGTGGATGCCGATGGGCGGGCCCATGACCCTGCCCCGGACCACGAACCCCTCCGCCATCTCTATGAGCGACACATTGCGCGCGGCCGGGGTGTTGCGGTGCACCACCGTGCAGTGGCGGACCGTGCCCAGGCCCTCGCTGCGCTCGGTGCGCAGATCGCTGCCCTGGCACACCGGACACAGCAGCCGGTGGTACATCGCCGTGCCGCACCAGGTGCAGCGCTGGAAGAGGATGGACTCGTCGTCCGCCGACCGGTGGTCGACCCTGACGTCGAGGACGCCCGCCGCGGCGCCGGCCGCCTGCTGAGTGGCGCTTCCTGAGTGGTGGTACACGCTGGTCAACTCCCTGCACTGGGCCGGAATGCCGCGTGCGCGGCTCACCGTGCACGCCTGTGCCCGGTCCGTCGTGCCACCGTGCACGCCGACAGGTTATGGCACTCAGTGCCACTCGTAAAGGCACTCCGTACCCCGAATTTCGGCCGCCCTCAGCCCCGGCCCAGCGTGGTCTCGATCTCCTGCACGACCCGCCACAGCGGTGCTCCGCGCCGGGAGACCACCACGACCACGTCCTTGGGTCCCTCGGGGGCCGGCGGGGGAGGAGCGACGCCGAAGGCCGCCTGCACATGGCCGAGCGCGCGGTCCACGGTCGCGCTCGCGTCGTCCCGGCCGTCCGAGCGCAGCCAGGAGCGCAGCGCGTTGTTGTGCGCCGCGACCACGGCCGCCGCGATCACATCGGCCCGCAGCGTGCCGTCGCGCAGGTCCGTGAAGCGCTCGCGGAGGTAGTGCGCGAGGGCCCGCTCGTAGTGCCAGACCACCGACAGCTCGTAGGCGCGCAGTCCGGGCACCTTCTTGGTGAGCCGGTAGCGCTGCACGGAGAAGGCGGGGTTCTCGGCGTACATCCGCAGCACCAGCCGGGCCGCGTCACAGACCCGCCGCACCGGCTCGTCGTCCTCGTCCCCGGCCGCCAGGAAGGCCTGCATGTCGGCCAGGCAGCGCTCGTGGTCGGGGAAGACCACGTCCTCCTTGGACGGGAAGTAGCGGAAGAAGGACCGCCGGCCGACCCCGGCGAGCGCCACGATGTCGTCGACGGTGGTCTGTTCGTACCCCCGCTCCAGGAACAGCCGGAAGGCCGCCGCGATCAGGGCCTCCCGCATGGGCGGCTTCGCCGCCGACCGCGCCTTACCGCCGCCCTCGGGCGCCGCACCGCTGGAGCTCATGGACGGGAACGTAGCACGCGCGATGGCACTCAGTGCTGCGCGAAGGGGGAACTGAGTTCCCCGCCCGACCGGCCACGTACCCTTGCCGCACTTCAGCGCCGCCCGGACCGAGGAGCCCCGTCGCCATGCCCCACGCCCGTCCCCGCATCCTGTACGTGACCGACCTGGCCTACCAGGCACGCGGGCGGCGCTACTGCGACGAGGACATCCGGCTGACCGCCCGGCTGCGCGAGGAGTTCGACCTCGCCCTGTGCCACCCGCGGGACGCGGTCGCGCTGATGGACGCCTTCGACGCCGTCGTGGTCCGCAACAGCGGGCCGGTCCTCGCCCACCAGGACGCCTACGACGCCTTCCGCGCCCACGCGCTGCGCACCGGGGCACGGGTGTACAACCAGCTCACCGGCCGGGCCGACATGGCCGGCAAGCAGTATCTGCTCGACCTGAGCGCGGACGGCTTCCCCGTGATCCCGACCGTGGACCGCGCGGCCGATCTGGAGCGGCTGCCGCGGGCCGACCGCTATGTGGTCAAGCCCAAGCTCGGCGCCGACTCCATAGGCCTGGAGGTGGTCACCGCCGATCGCCTGCCGGACCTCGCCGACGGCACGGTCCTCGTCCAGCCGCACGTCGACTTCGCGTACGAGGTCTCCTTCTACTTCGTCGACGACGACTTCCAGTACGCCCTGTACGCCCCCGACCCGGCCCGGCGCTGGGACCTCCGGCCGTACGAGCCCACCGCCGCGGACCTCGGGTTCGCCCGGCGCTTCATCGACTGGAACGCCGTCGAGCACGGCATCCAGCGGGTCGACGCCTGCCGGGCGCCGGACGGCGAACTGCTGCTGGTCGAGCTGGAGGACCTGAACCCCTACCTCTCCCTGGACGCCCTTGCCGAGGACCGGCGGGACGCGTTCGTCACCGCGCTGAAGGCCTCCCTGCACCGGTTCCTCGCCGCTTCCTGACCGCCCGGTCGCCGGCGCCGCTCAGTCGGTCCCGTCGTCCTCCCCGCCGGTGGCCAGCCGGGCCACCGCGGCGGCCACCTCCCGGCGCAGCGGCTCGGGCAGCGTGGCGCCCTGGACGGCGTCGAGCAGCTCGTCGGCGAGCCGGTACAGCTTGGTGTTGGTCCGCTGCGACACCTCCACCAGCACCTCCCACGCGTCCTGCGGGCTCAGTCCGAACGAGGCCATCAGCACCCCGCGGGCCAGATCGATGGTCGGCCTGGTCCGCATCGCCCGGCGCAGCTGGACGACCTCCACGCCCAGCTCCCGACCGATCTCGCCGCCGCCCCTCTCGTCGTCGCCGCCGTCCCTCTCGTCGTCACCGGCGTCGGAGTCGTCGCCGGCGACGCCGTAGGCCGGTGCGAACAGCGACCGGGTGCCGGTGAGGAAGAGGAGCCGCTCCACCACCGTGGAGACGGCGCGGACCCGGACGGCCTTGCCCTCGCCGAGGGCCTGCTCGCGCAGGGCCAGCAAGGTGTTCAGGCCCGAGCAGTCGCAGAAGGCGACCTCGCTCAGATCCAGGTCCACGCCCTCGTCGGCGTCGGCGAGGGCGGTGCGCAGACCGCCGCGCAGCGCCTCGTCGGCCTCCAGACCGAGCTCACCGGACACCGCCACGAGCACACGACCGCCGTCGCGGTGCGCGTCCAACGTCAGACCAGGGCTCCCGACCGCCGCGTACGGACGGTCCTCAGGCTCCGGCATGGCCGACTCTCCCTAGCGATTCCTGCCTGCCCTCGCCAACAATCTGGCCCCGTCGGCGTCATACGTCAAGAGATACATGAAATCTGTTTCGTGTCTTGGTGTACGGGAACAAGCGCGCCTATGATGGGCGGCATGGTTGGAGTGCCTGAGCCGCATACCGGATGGACGTTTCTCACCAATCACGCCCGCGTGCTGGCCGCCATCGCCGACGACCACAGCGCCCGCATCCGCGACATCGCCGCACACTGCCGGCTCACCGAGCGCGCCGTGCAGAAGATCATCGCGGATCTGGAGCAGGGCGGTTACCTGTCCCACAGCAGGGAAGGGCGCGGCAACACGTATCGGATCGAGCCCGGCAAGGTGCTGCGGCACCCGGCCGAGGCCGGGCTGACCGTGGCGTCCCTGCTGTCCGTGCTCGCCCGCGACGAGGCGCACCGCGCGCACGACACCGCGGACACCCAGGTGTCCGTGAGCGACGGCCGCTGACCCTCAGCCCGCCCGCGGCGCAGTCATCGGCACCCGGATGTCCAGCACACACACGTCGTCGCGCCGCTCGCCCTCCAGCAGCGCCGCGAGCAACGGCTCCAGCGAGCCCGCCGCACCGTCCTGACCGGCCACGACAGCCGCCGCCAGCCGCTCCAGACCCCGGTCGACACCCTCTCCGGGACGCTCGACCAGCCCGTCGGTGTACAGCAGCAGCCGGTCGCCCGGCCGCAGCACGCACTCCGCCTCCTCGTACGCCGGACGGGTGCTCGCGCCGAGCAGCATCCCGTGCGGGCGGTCCAGGAACCGCGCCTTGCCGTCGCGCAGCAGCAGCGGCGGCGGATGACCGGCCTGCGCCCACACCAGACGCTGCTCGCGGGCCTGGTAGCGGGCCAGCACCATGGTCGCCGTGCCGTGGGAGTCGTGGGAGTGCAGCAGCAGGGTGTTGAGGCGGCCCAGCGCGCCGGTCAGCGAGGAGCCGGTGATGACCATGCCCTTGGCGGTGAACCGCAGCTGGGCCATGGTGGCGACCGCGCCCACGCCGTGCCCCGCGACGTCGCCCACCACGAACAGCGCGGCCTTGTCGTTCAGTTCGATGGCGCTGAACCAGTCGCCGCCGACCTGCACACCCGACTGGGCGGGCAGATAGGCGACCTCCACCCGGAGCCCGGCCAGGCGCAGCGGCTTGTCCGGCAGCGGCAGCAGCGCGTGCTGCAACCGCCCGGCCAGGGCCCGCTCGGCCTGGAGCGCCCCGTGCTGCGTCAGCACCGCCCGCTCGCTGGCGACCAGGGCCAGCTCGGCCCGCCGCTGCGCGGTGAGGTCCTGGAGGAAGCCGTGCACCTCGACCGGTTCGCCGTGCAGATCGGCGACCGCCTCGGCGACGATCCGCAGATGCCGCACCCCGGCCCCGGTCCGGACCCGGAACGGCAGGTCGACGGAGTGTCCCTCGCCGAGCAGCCGCTCCAGCGCCCGGGCCAGGACCGGCGCGTCGTCGGGCACGGCCAGGCCGGGCAGCTCGGCCAGCCGGGCCGGACCGTGGCCGGGGTCGCGGTCGAGGACGGCGAAGACCTGGGCGGACCAGGCGACCTCACCGGTGAGCAGGTTCCAGTTCGCCCAGCCCAGCTTGCCCAGCCGCTGCACGTCCGCCAGGCGCTGCTCCTGCCGGTCCGAGGGGTCGTAGCGCAGCCAGCTCACCACCAGCCCGCCGCCCAGCCGCGCCACCCGCACCCGGTAGGTGGACAGCTCCGCGATCCCGGCCACCATCTGCCGCTGCCCGAAGGGCTCGCCCTCGTACGGCACCCCGGTGGCGAGGGTGTCCAGGCAGGCCTGCCAGAGCCCTTCGTCCGCCACCGGCGGCCAGCACTCCAGGATCCGCCGGCCCACCAGTTCCCGGCTGCCGCGCCCGGCCACGTCGACCGCCTCACGGGTCGCCGCGTCGATGCGGTAGTCCTCGATCCCGCCGGTGGGCGCCCGCAGCGGGGTGAGCAGCATCGAGGCGCCGGGCAGCGTGTCGAACACGGCCTGTACGGCGTCGGCGGCGTCGTCGGCCTCCGGCTCCGGACGGGCGTCGAACGCCCGCAGCCGGCCCGCGCAGAGCCGCACGACGGCCCGCAGCAGCTCCCGGATCCGGGGCAGGAACGGCCCCGGGTCGCCGCGCAGCACCCCGATGGCGACCTCGGCGGTGCCGCCGCTCACCACGGGCAGCCAGGCGCGCGACCGCCAGCGCTCGGGCGGATCGCCGATCAGCAGATGCCGCCTGCTGTCCGCCTCGATGTCCTCCAGCCAGCACGGCTCCAGGGTGGCCAGGGCGCGCAGCGGGGCGACGCCCGCCAGCGGTGGCACCCGGCGCCACTGCGCGGCCAGGGTGTCGTCGATGCCGGCGTGCCCGATCAGCTCCAGTCCGCCGACCGGCAGCCGCGTGTAGATCATGACGGCGTCGGCGCCCACGCCCGGCCGGAGGTGGTCCAGCAGACAGCCGGCGAGCCCCTGCGGCGAATCCACCCGGACGAGTGCCGCGCCGAGCCGGGCGAGAAGGATGGCCTCCTCCTCGGCGCTCACGGGTTCGCGGCGGCGGGACACGGGGACTGCGGGGCCGGTGGGGACGGCGTGGCCGGGGGAGAGCGCGGCTTCGGTGTCGGCGGCGGGGGAGTCGGACAGCTGTTCCGGTGTGCTGCCGGTGAGGTTCCCGAGTGCCAGCCAGCACTCCTCGATGAGGGTGCGGTTGCCCGCTCGCGCGCGTTTGTGCAGCTCCTCGTGGGCGGCCTGCGGGGAGCATCCGGTGAGGGCCATCAACGCGCCCTTGGCCCGTTCCAGGACCGCCGAAGCCGCCGCCAGTTCCCGCAGCCGGTCCATCTCGGCGCGCTGTCCGGCCAGCGGTACGGCAGGTCCGGGCAGATCGGGTCCGGCGCCGGGCCCGGGCGGTCCGGCTGACTCGCTCGTCACGCGACGAGCATGGCACAGACGCGGGGGTTCGAGCGCGGCCTTGTCGGCATGGATGACGATCGCACCGCGGACCGCGCGGTCAGCGGTTCCCGGCCTGTTCGGCGAGGGCCTGACTGACGGCCCGGACGCTGCGGGCGATGTGCTGGAGCTGGAGCACCTCGGCGGCGTACAGCTTGATCGTGTGCTCGATGACCGACTCCGGGATGCCGAGGCGGGGCAGGTCGGCGCGGGCGGTCTGGAGGGCGGTGCGGGCGACGCGGATCTCCTGCTCGACCTGGATCCGGGCGTGCCGGGCGAGCAGCACGGGGTGGCGGATCAGCGCCGGGTAGCTTGCGTACCGCGACGGCACCAGTTCGCGCAGCCACTTGGCCGCCGAGCGCTCCCAGTCGTAGCTGCCTGGGGTCTTGACCTGGCACGGCCAGTCCGGGCTGATGCGCGTGGTCGTCAGGGGCATGAGCATCGCTTCCAATGTGCTGCGTCGCTGCGGATGGGACGACGGATGCGGGCGGGCCCCCGGTCTAGGGGATGACCGGGGGCCCGCCCGGTGGGCGCGCGCGGTGCGACGCCCGGCCGAACGCCCTGGGGCGACGGGGGTAGGTTCGTCGGCTCCGGGGGTTCGGGGGTGCGGGATCCGCGAGCAGTATTTATATATGCCGTCCCGTTTGCAAGACGTATGAAAACATTCATGCGGGATTTAGGATGGATCGTCCCCTTGTTCGCCTGTCCGCAAGCCCTTGTGGCGGCGGCCGGGACGTCAGTCGCGCAGGAAGAACTGGTGCTGGTCCGAGACCTGCTCGTACGACTCCAGCCGGGCCTGGGTGCGCTCGGGGTCGGCGTCGGTCATGGCCTGGAGGAGCGCGGCGGCCATCACCCCGGGCGCCGCGTACGAGTCGAACACCAGCCGGGAGCCGGTGCCGGTGGCGAAGGTGACGTCGGCCTCGTCGGCCAGCGGGCCGAGCGCCAGATCGGTGATCAGGACGACCCGCAGTCCGGCGCCGCGCGCCACCCGCACCGCGGTCAGCGTCTCCTGCGCGTGCCGGGGCAGCGAGAAGGCCAGCACCCAGGTGCCGCCCGCCTCGCGGGACTGGAGCAGGGCGTCGTAGGCGACGGTGCCGCCGCGGGTCACCAGCCGCACATCCGGGTGGATGCGCCGCGCGGCGTACGCGAAGTACTCGGCCAGCGAGCCGGAGATGCGCAGCCCCAGCACGGTCAGCGGGGTCGACTCGGACAGCCGGCGGCCGATCTCGATGACCTGGTCCGGGTCGGCGAAGTCGCGCCGCAGGTTCTCCAGGTTCTCGATCTCCGCGTCCACCGCCGCCTGGAGCTCGTTGGCCTGGTCCTCCTCGGGCGGCCCGCCGGCCAGCGTGCCCAGCGCGATCGACTGGAGCTTCTCGCGCAGCGCCGGATAGCCGCTGAACCCCACGGCCGCCGCGAACCGCGTCACCGACGGCTGGCTCACCCCGACCCGCTCGGCGAGATCGGTGATCGACAGGAACGCCGCCTCGGTGATGTGCTCGATCAGGTACTGGGCGATGCGCCGCTGCCCCGGCGACAGCCGCGGCCGGTCGAAGAGCGTCCTGAGCTGGGAAGCCGGAGCCGCCTCCGCCTCCGGTGCGCTCTTTCCCGAGGTGATCGCGGACGCCTGCGCGCGTGCCTGCTGCGGCGATGGCACCGGTGCGCCTCCTTTGCTTCCCACGGAGTTTCAACATAGCTCACGACCCGCGCCGCCCAGGGCCGCGCGGACCGCCGTCACCTGCGACGGAGCGCGCGGACACGGTCGCCGGCGACGAGCCGCCGCCCGGGGCCGCCGCCTGGATCCTCGGCTCGGGCCTGCCGTCCGGGCCTGCCGCTCGGGCCTGCCGTCCGGGCCTGCCGTCCGGGCCTGCCGTCCGGGCCTGCCGCTCGGGCCTGCCGTCCGGGCCTGCCGTCCGGGCCTGCCGCTCGGGCCTGCCGTCCGGG
>NZ_JBEPAL010000021.1:0-138023 GCF_040298625.1 Streptomyces sp. NPDC001532 | reverse complement strand
GCCATGGCTCCGCCATGCCGCCCTCCTCCGCCTTGCGATGCACGGCACCAGACGCCGCTCGCTGATCCGGCCTGATCGACGAGACACCCCCTAGCCCGCGCCGAGCCCCCGCAGCAGCTCCGGCAGCGCGCTCCCGATCGGCTCCCTGATCACCTCGTCGGCCAGCTCGTCGTACGGCGTCGGCTCGGCGTTGACGATGATCAGACGGGCCCCGTGGTCCGCGGCCACACCCGCCAGCCCCGCGGCGGGCTGCACCTGGAGGCTGGTGCCGGCGGCGATGAAGATCTGGCACGCCTTGGCGATCGCGACGGCGTCGCCCAGCACGACCGGGTCCAGCCGCTCGCCGAACATCACGGTCGCCGGCTTCAGGACGCCCCCGCACGTCCCGCACGGCGGATCCGGCTCCCCGGCCTCGACGCGGGCGAGGGCCTCCTCCATCGGCCCGCGCGCATGGCACGAGGTGCACACGTACCGGCGTGCCGTGCCGTGGAGTTCGAGAACCTTGCGGTCGGGCATCCCGGCGAGCTGGTGCAGGCCGTCCACGTTCTGGGTGATCACCCGCACCGGGACACCGGAGCGCTCCAGTTCCGCCACCGCCCGGTGCGCGGCGTTCGGCGAGGCCCGCAGCGCCCCGGCGTCCCGCCGCATCAGCCAGGACCGGCGGCGGATCTCCGGGTCGCCCATGTAGTACTCGTACGTCACCAGCTTCTCGGCCTCGGGGTCCCGCCGCCACAGCCCCTGGGGACCTCGGTAGTCGGGGATGCCGGAGTCGGTGGAGACACCGGCGCCGGTCAGCAGGGCGACGAGGGGCTTGTTCATGCCGCGAGGGTAGGGCGGACCGAAATGCCGAGGCGAACGGATATCCGTGGGCGGAGCGCGCTGCTAGGGTCCGCGCATGGCCAAGGTGACCGTATCGCTCGATGCCGCACTCGTCGTGGAAGCCATGGTGCTCGCCGGCGTCGGCAGCCCCCAGGACGCCGTCGAAGTGGTCCTGCGCGACTACATCGAACGCGGCCACCGCACCGAGGCCGTGACCGGCGCCCGCGACGAGGCGCTGCGCGAGGTCGACGTCAAGCCACGCGAAGAGGGCTGACCCCGCCCCGGCGCGCCCCGCCCGCCCGGATCACGCCACCTGCCGGGATCGTGCCGAGCGCCCGGATCGTGCCGGGCGCCCGGATAGCGCCACGCGCCCGGATCACGCCACCCGCTCGCCGTTCTCCAGCTCGGCCGTGCCCGAGCCGTCCGCCAGCACGTCCAGGGCGGCCAGCACCCGGCGGCCCAGGGCGCCCGGCAGATGGCCGGTCAGCTCCGCGCGCGGCACCAGCCGCCAGGACAGCAGCTCCTCCTCCTGGAGCCGGATCGCCTTGAAGTCGTCCTCGCCGAGCACACCGCCGTCGTACAGGTACGCCACCAGCGGCGGCCGGTTCACCCCGTGCACCCAGTCCACCGCGAGCAGCCGGCCGAGCGGGCGGTCCAGGCCGATCTCCTCGGCGGTCTCGCGGCGCGCGCCCTGGCGCGGGGTCTCGCCCTCGTCGGACTCGACCGTGCCGCCCGGAAGCGCCCAGCCCTCCCGGTAGTTGGGCTCGACGAGCAGCACCCGCCCCTCGGCGTCCCGGAAGAGCGCGGCGGCCCCGGCGAGGACACGGGGCAGCGAGGCGATGTACGCGGCGAAGTCAGGAGAGTTGGTCATCCTGGAAGGTTATCCAGCGGTCCGGGCCGCCTGCCCCGGGTCATCCGTACGCGGGACGCCTCGAACGGGCCTGCGGCGCGGCGCCGCCGGAACGCCGCGCCCGCGGCCTCAGTGCTCGGACTCCGCCAGCGCCAGCGTCCGCTCGGCCAGCTCGCTGATCCGCACCCCGTCGAAGCCGAAGACCGCGCTGCGCACCGTGTCCTGGAGCGGCTCGGTCCACTGCGGCGGGATGGCCCGCGCCCCGTTCAGCACCCCGGCCACCGAGCCCGCGGTCGCCCCGTTGGAGTCGGTGTCCAGGCCGCCGCGGACGGTGAGGGCGATGGTGCGGGTGAAGTCGCCGTCGCCGTACAGCAGCCCGGCGGTGAGCACCGCCGCGTTCGGCACGACGTGGATCCAGTGCCCCGCGGTCTCCTCGGACACCGTGTCGAGGGTGTCCTCCCAGGTCATCCGGGTGTCGTGCAGGGCGATCACCCGGCGCACGGTACGGGCCAGCCGACTGCTCGCCGGGATCACGGTCAGGGCCGCCTCCAGGGCCTCGCGGACGGTGGCCGCGGTGAACGCGGCCGAGATCAGCGCCGCCGCCCACATCGCGCCGTAGACGCCGTTGCCGGTGTGCGAGAGCACCGCGTCCCGGCGGGCCGGCGAGGCGGCGGCGCGGGGCAGGCCGGGGTGGGTCCAGCCGTGGATGTCGGCGCGGATGAGGGCGCCGATCCACTCCTGGTACGGGTTGTCGTAGGTCGCCGTGAGGGGCGGTCGAAGGCCGTTCGCGAGGTTGCGGTAGGCCGCGCGTTCCGCCGTGAACGTCTGGAGGTACGGCAGCCGCAACAGCCACAGATCGCCGACCTCCTCGGTGCTGAAGCCGAAGCCGCGGGTCTCCAGCAGATGCAGTCCGAGGACGGCGTAGTCGACGTCGTCGTCGCGGCAGCTGCCGTGGACCCGGCCGCGCACGCAGGCGCGCCACTCGGGGCGCAGCGGCGGCAGGCCGTGCCCGCCCGCCGGCGGCTCGGGGAGGTAGTCGGTCAGCGGCAGCGCGTCGGTCAGGCGCAGATAGCGGTCGATGCGGTCGCGCGTCCACAGCTCGCCCTGCTCGACCGGCTTGCCCAGCATGTTGCCCGCGATCCGGCCGAGCCAGCCGCCGTGCACGCGGTCGGCGAGGTCCGGTGCGGCGCCCACCGGGGTGGTGGCCGCGGTGCCCACAGAGGTCATGGCTTCCGGGTTACCCGTTTCCCCGCGCTCCCACCGGCCGGGGCCGGGGCGTTCCACGGTCCGGGCAGGGCATGACGGCGAGGGCGTCCTCCGGTTAAGGTCGCAGCGGCGCGACTGCCTTGACGTGCGCAAGGCTCGAAGAGCGAGGGGAAAGCAAGGTGGCTGACGCTGCACTGGACGGCGCCCGCAGGGTGCTTGTCGCCGCGGACAAGTTCAAGGGCTCGCTGACGGCCGTGGAGGTCGCCGAGCGGGTCACCGCCGGACTGCGCCGCATCGTCCCGGACGTCCGGGTCGAGGCGCTGCCCGTGGCCGACGGCGGCGACGGCACCGTGGCCGCGGCGGTCGCCGCCGGGTTCGAGCGCCGGGAGGTGCGGGTGGCCGGGCCGCTCGGCGCCGAGGTGACGGCCGCGTACGCGTTGCGCGGGGACACGGCGGTGGTGGAGATGGCGGAGGCCAGCGGCCTCCAGCGGCTCCCGGCGGGCGTCTTCGCCCCGCTGACCGCCTCCACGTACGGATCCGGCGAACTGCTGCGGGCCGCGCTGGACGCCGGCGCCCGCACGATCGTCTTCGGTGTCGGCGGCAGCGCGACCACGGACGGCGGCGCGGGCATGCTGGCCGCCCTCGGCGCGCGCTTCCTGGACGCCGACGGTGAGCCGGTGGCGCCCGGCGGCGGCGGTCTGGCCGCGCTGGCGACCGCCGACCTGTCCGGGCTGGACGAGCGGCTGGCCGAGGTCGAGCTGGTGCTCGCCAGCGACGTCGACAACCCGCTGACCGGGCCCAAGGGCGCGCCGGCCGTGTACGGGCCGCAGAAGGGCGCCTCGCCGGACGACGTGGCCACCCTGGACGCGGCGCTCGCGCACTTCGCCGAGGTGCTGGCCGCCACGCCCGGAGCCGGCGCGAGGGCCGCCGAGTACGCGGAGTCCCCGGGCGCGGGCGCGGCCGGCGGCATCGGCTACGGCGCGCTGCTCGTCGGCGCCCGCTTCCGCCCCGGTATCGAGGTCATGCTGGACGTTCTGGGCTTCGCCCCGGCGCTGGAGCGGGCCGACCTGGTGATCACCGGCGAGGGTTCGCTGGACGAGCAGACCCTGCACGGCAAGGCCCCGGCGGGCGTCGCCGCGGCCGCGCGGGCGGCCGGCAAGGAGGTCGTCGCGGTCTGCGGGCGGCTCGCGCTGGCGCCCGAGGCGCTGGGCGGCGCCGGCATCCGCCGCGCCTACCCGCTGACCGACGAGGAGCCGGACGTCGCGAAGTGCATCGCCGACGCCGGCCCCATCCTGGAGCGGGTGGCGGAGCACATCGCCCGCGACTTCCTGAGCTGATCGCCGCTCTCGGACAAGGCGAAGGGCCCCGGACCAGATACTGGTCCGGGGCCCTTTTCGCGGCGGAAGGCTACGACTGTGCCGCCCGCGCCTCACGCCGGTTGTCGCGGAAGTTGTTCACCCGGCGGGCCGTGGCGAACAGCGGGATCACCGCGCCGAGCACCAGCTGCAGCGCGCAGCCGGTCTGGAGCAGCAGCTGACCGCCGGGGGCGTCGAAGGCCCAGGCGGCGAGCAGACCCATCGCGGAGACGATCCAGGAGAGCATCGCCACCGCCAGCGGACCGCGCGGCTTCGGGTACTCGACCCGGCTGACCATCAGCCACGCCGTGCCGAGGATCGCCAGCAGCGTCGCCACGAAGGGCAGCTCCAGCAGCACGATGGAGACCACCGTCAGCGCGCCGAAGGGGCTCGGCATGCCCTGGAAGGTGCCGTCCTTCACCGTCACACAGCTGAATCTGGCGAGCCTGAGCACCACCGCCAGCAGGACGACGATCGCACCGACCGCGGCCACCCGCTGGTGCGCGTCGTCCGCGACCATGCCGTAGACGAGGACGAAGTACGCCGGGGCCAGGCCGAAGCTGATCAGGTCGGAGAGGTTGTCCAGCTCCGCGCCCATCGGCGACGACCGCAGCTTGCGCGCCACCAGACCGTCGAACAGGTCGAAGACCGCCGCGCAGAGCATCAGGATGACCGCCGTGGCGGCGCTGTGCCGCGCCATGCCGGTCTCCTGGCTGCCCGTGAGGTGCGGGATCAGGATGCCCGTGGTGGTGAAGTACACCGCCATGAAGCCACAGGTGGCATTGCCGAGGGTGAGCGTGTCCGCTATCGACAGGCGGAGCGAGAGCGGCATCTCCTCCTCGTCGTCCTCGACCGCCTCCGGGACCCAGCCCGGCTGCGCCTCCGGATCAGTCACGGTCAATGCGAGTCACCCCTGCCACGGTCTTCTGGCCGACCTCCACCGCGACCTCGACCCCCTCGGGCAGGTACAGGTCCACGCGCGAGCCGAAGCGGATCAGACCGATGCGCTCGCCCTGCTCGACCTTGGTGCCCTGCGGGAGGTACGGGACGATACGGCGGGCCACCGCGCCGGCGATCTGGATCATCTCGATGTCGCCCAGCTCGGTGTCGAAGTGCCACACGACCCGCTCGTTGTTCTCGCTCTCCTTGTTGAAAGCGGGAACGAAGCCGCCCGGGATGTGCTCGACCGACGTCACCGTGCCGGCCAGCGGCGCGCGGTTGACGTGGACGTTCAGCGGGCTCATGAAGATCGCGACGCGGGTACGCCCGTCCTTCCACGGCATGATGCTCTGCACCACACCGTCGGCCGGGGAGATGACCCGGCCCTGGGTGATCTCGCGCTCGGGGTCGCGGAAGAACCACAGCATCCCCGCCGCGAGCGCGGTGGCGGGAACGGCGACGGCCTTGGCGGCGCCGGAGCGGCGCGCACGGGCCAGGCTGAGGGCTGCGGTGGCGACGGTCGGGAGAAGCCACGGCGATGCTCCGCGCGCGAGGCGTACGCCGACTCGGCTGTCGCGAGGTGCAGAGGTTTGGCTGTGGGGCATGGATGACCTTCGTAGCGGATGATGCCGCGCTTCTGACGGGGGACGGCGGCTTTCCGGCGATCGTAGCGGCTAACCGCCACAACTGGGTAAGCCAGGCAGCCGAGTCGGCGGCCGAAGAGTGCCTACGGGGTGTGATCTTCTTCTCGAAGAAAACACCCCGTTCCGGACAATCAGCCCTGGAATCGATACTCTTCGAGCAGCCTGCGCCCGATGATCATTTTCTGGATCTCGGCGGTACCTTCGCCGATCAGCAGCATCGGGGCCTCGCGGTAGAGGCGCTCGATCTCGTACTCCTTGGAGAAGCCGTAGCCGCCGTGGATCCGGAAGGCATCCTCCACGACCTCCTTGCAGTACTCGGAGGCGAGGTACTTCGCCATCCCAGCCTCAAGGTCGTTTCGCTCCCCGGAGTCCTTTTTGCGTGCCGCGTTCACCATCATGGCATGGGCGGCCTCCACCTTGGTAGCCATCTCCGCCAGCTTGAACTGGATGGCCTGGTGCTGGGCGATCGGCTTGCCGAAAGTGTGACGCTGCTGGGCGTACTGGACGCCCAGCTCGAACGCACGCTGAGCGACACCGCAGCCACGCGCCGCGACGTTGACGCGGCCGACCTCCACGCCGTCCATCATCTGGTAAAAACCGCGTCCCGTCACCCCTCCGAGCACGCGATCCGCGGGAATCCGCAGGCCGTCCATGATGAGCTCGGTGGTGTCGACGCCCTTGTAGCCCATCTTGTCGATCTTGCCCGGGATGGTGAGGCCGGGACGGACCTCGCCGAAACCGGGCTCCTTCTCGACCAGGAAGGTCGTCATCGACTTGTGCGGCGCGGTGCCCTCGGGGTGTCCTTCGTCACTCCGGACCAGAACGGCCACCAGCGAGGACGTCCCGCCGTTCGTCAGCCACATCTTCTGGCCGTTCAGGACGTACTCGTCGCCGTCCTTCACCGCCTTCGACGAGATGGCCGACACGTCCGAGCCCAGCGCCGGCTCCGACATCGAGAAGGCGCCGCGGATGTCACCGGCCGCCATCCTCGGCAGGAAGTGGTCCTTCTGCTCCTGGGTGCCGTGCTGCTTGAGCATGTACGCCACGATGAAGTGGGTGTTGATGATGCCGGAGACCGACATCCAGCCGCGGGCGATCTCCTCGACGCACAGCGCGTACGTCAGCAGCGACTCGCCCAGACCCCCGTACTCCTCGGGGATCATCAGACCGAACAGACCCAGTTCCTTCAGGCCGTCCACGATCGCTTGCGGGTACTCGTCGCGGTGCTCCAGCTCGGTGGCGACCGGGATGATCTCCTTGTCCACGAAGTCGCGGACGGTGGCCAGGATCTCCTGCTGGATGTCCGTCAGGCCGGCGGTCTGGGCGAGGCGTGCCATCGTTACTTCTCCGTCTTTTCCGAAGGTGCGTTCAGCTCCGGGCGGCCCGGCTGCTCGCCGCCGCGCTCCTTGATGTACGTCTCGGTGGGCACCATCACCTTGCGGCGGAAGACGCAGACCAGCGTGCCGTCCTGCTTGTAGCCCTTGGTCTCGACGTAGACGATGCCGCGGTCGTTCTTGGACTTCGACGGCCACTTGTCGAGCACGGTCGTCTGGCCGTAGATCGTGTCGCCGTGGAAGGTCGGCGCCACGTGCTTCAGCGACTCGATCTCCAGGTTGGCGATCGCCTTGCCGGAGATGTCCGGCACGGACATGCCGAGCAGCAGCGAGTAGATGTAGTTCCCGACGACCACGTTCTTGCCGAAGTCGGTCGTCTTCTCCGCATAGTTGGTGTCCATGTGGAGCGGGTGGTGGTTCATGGTGAGGAGACAGAACAGGTGGTCGTCGTACTCCGTGACCGTCTTGCCCGGCCAGTGCTTGTACGTCGCCCCGACCTCGAACTCCTCGTAGGTGCGCCCGAACTGCATCGCCTCACGCCTCCGGAATCTCGAACTTGCTGGTGCGCCGCATACCGGCGGCGCGGCCCTTGCCGGAGATGACCAGCGCCATCTTGCGGCTGGCCTCGTCGATCATCTCGTCGCCGAGCATCGCCGAGCCCTTCTTGCCGCCCGCCTCGGACGTGTAGTAGTCGTACGCGTCCAGGATCAGCTCGGCGTGGTCGTAGTCCTCCTGCGACGGCGAGAAGATCTCGTTGGAGGCCTCGACCTGGCCCGGGTGCAGCACCCACTTGCCGTCGAAGCCGAGCGCGGCGGCACGCCGTGCGACCTCGCGGTAGCCCTCGACGTTGCGGATCTGGAGGTAGGGGCCGTCGATCGCCTGGAGGTCGTTGGCGCGGGCGGCCATCAGGATCTTCATCAGGATGTAGTGGTAGGCGTCCGCCGGGTAGCCGGGCGGCTGCTCGCCCACGACCAGCGACTTCATGTTGATCGACGCCATGAAGTCGGCCGGGCCGAAGATGATCGTCTCGATGCGCGGGGAGGCCTGCGCGATCTCGTTGACGTTGTTCAGGCCCTGCGCGTTCTCGATCTGCGCCTCGATGCCGATCCGGCCGACCTCGAAGCCCATCGTCTTCTCGATCTGGGTCAGCAGCAGGTCGAGCGCGACCACCTGCTGGGCGTTCTGCACCTTCGGCAGCATGATGCAGTCGAGGTTCTGGCCGGCGCCCTCGACGACCGTGACGACGTCACGGTAGGTCCACTCGGTGGTCCAGTCGTTGACGCGCACGACGCGGGTCTTGCCCGTCCAGTCGCCCTCGTTGAGGAACTTCACGATGGTGTGCCGCGCCTCGGGCTTGGCGAGCGGCGCGCACGCGTCCTCCAGGTCGAGGAAGACCTGGTCCGCCGCAAGGCCCTGCGCCTTCTCCAGGAAGCGCGGGTTGCTTCCCGGCACCGCGAGACACGAGCGGCGGGGACGCAGACGGTTGACGGTCATGCGGGGACCTCCAGGGGGTCGAGCTTGTTCGCTTTCCGGATCTCGTCGACGATGCGGCCGATGATTCCGGTGATGTCGAAGTCCTTCGGGGTGAAGACCGCGGCGACTCCGGCGGCACGCAGCTGTTCGGCGTCACCGTTCGGGATGATGCCACCCGCGATCACCGGAATGTCTGTGGCGCCGGCCACACGCAGCCGGTCCAGCACGTCCGGCACCAGCTGCGCGTGCGATCCGGAGAGGATGGACAGGCCGACCGCGTGCACGTCCTCGGCCAGCGCCGCGTCCACGATCTGCTCGGGCGTGAGCCGGATGCCCTGGTAGACCACCTCGAAGCCGGCGTCACGAGCCCGCACCGCGATCTGCTCGGCGCCGTTGGAGTGACCGTCCAGACCGGGCTTGCCGACCAGGAAGCGCAGCTTGCCGACGCCGAGGTCCTGCGCGGTCAGCTCGACCGAACGGCGGACCCGGGCGAGCGCGGTGCCCTCCGCGGCGGTCACCGCGACCGGGGCGGAGGAGACGCCCGTGGGCGCCCGGAACTCGCCGAACACCTCGCGCAGGGCCCCGGCCCACTCACCGGTCGTGACACCGGCGCGGGCGCACTCCAGGGTGGCCTCCATGAGGTTGTCGGTGCCCTTGGCGGCCTCCTTCAGCCGCTCCAGCGCCTTGCACGGGCGCGGGTGGTTGAAGGGCGGCTGGTAGCGGGTGTCGCGCCAGTGCTGGAGCGAGGCGATGACCCGCGCCTCGACGGCCGGGTCGACCGTCTGGATCGCCGTGTCGAGGTCGGCGGTCAGCGGGTTCGGCTCGGTCGACTCGAAGATGTTGACGCCGACGATCTTCTCCTGGCCGGACTCGATCCGCGCCCGGCGCTCGGCGTGCGAGGCGACCAGCTGCGACTTGAGATAGCCGGACTCGACGGCCGCCATCGCGCCGCCCATCTCCTGGATGCGGTCGATCTCCGCGAAGGACTCGGTGACGAGCTGGTCCACCTTCGCCTCGATCACCTTCGAGCCCTCGAAGATGTCCGCGTACTCCAGCAGGTCGCTCTCGTAGGCGAGCACCTGCTGGATGCGCAGCGACCACTGCTGGTCCCACGGCCGCGGCAGGCCCAGCGCCTCGTTCCAGGCGGGGAGCTGCACGGCACGCGCGCGGGCGTCCTTGGACAGCGTCACGGCCAGCATCTCCAGCACGATCCGCTGGACGTTGTTCTCCGGCTGCGCCTCGGTCAGCCCGAGGGAGTTGACCTGGACGCCGTAGCGGAAGCGGCGCTGCTTGGGGTTCTCGATGCCGTACCGCTCGCGGGTGATCCGGTCCCAGATGCGGCCGAAGGCGCGCATCTTGCACATCTCCTCGACGAAGCGGACGCCCGCGTTGACGAAGAAGGAGATACGGGCGACGACGTCGCCCATGCGCTCCTGCGGCACCTGGCCGGAGTCGCGCACGGCGTCGAGGACCGCGATCGCGGTGGACATCGCGTACGCGATCTCCTGCACCGGCGTGGCGCCCGCCTCCTGCAGGTGGTAGCTGCAGATGTTGATCGGGTTCCACTTCGGGATGTGGGAGACCGTGTACGCGATCATGTCCGTCGTCAGGCGCAGGCTCGGCCCCGGCGGGAAGACGTGCGTCCCGCGGGACAGGTACTCCTTGACGATGTCGTTCTGGGTCGTGCCCTGGAGCTGGGTGATGTCCGCGCCCTGCTCCTCCGCGACGACCTGGTAGAGCGCCAGCAGCCACATGGCCGTGGCGTTGATGGTCATCGAGGTGTTCATCTGCTCCAGGGGGATGTCCTGGAACAGCCGGCGCATGTCACCGAGGTGCGCGACCGGCACGCCGACCCGGCCGACCTCGCCGCGGGCGAGGATGTGGTCGGAGTCGTAGCCGGTCTGGGTCGGCAGGTCGAACGCCACCGACAGACCCGTCTGCCCCTTGGCGAGGTTGCGCCGGTACAGCTCGTTGGACGCCTCGGCCGTGGAGTGACCGGCGTAGGTCCGCATGAGCCACGGCCGGTCCTTCTGACGCTCACTCATGTGCGACCTCAGATGTTCCGGAAGCGGTTGATGGCGTCGATGTGCTTGGCGCGCAGCTCCGCGTCCCGCACGCCCAGGCCCTCCTCGGGCGCCAGGCACAGCACGCCGACCTTGCCCTGGTGGGCGTTGCGGTGGACGTCGTGGGCGGCCTGGCCGGTGTCCTCCAGGGAGTACACCTTGGACAGCGTCGGGTGGATCTTGCCCTTGGCGATGAGGCGGTTGGCCTCCCAGGCCTCGCGGTAGTTCGCGAAGTGCGAGCCGATGATGCGCTTCAGCGACATCCACAGGTAGCGGTTGTCGTACTCGTGCATGTAGCCCGAGGTCGAGGCGCAGGTGGTGATGGTGCCGCCCTTGCGGGTGACGAAGACGCTCGCGCCGAAGGTCTCGCGGCCGGGGTGCTCGAAGACGATGTCGATGTCCTCGCCGCCGGTGAGTTCGCGGATGCGCTTGCCGAAGCGCTTCCACTCCTTCGGGTCCTGGGTCCGCTCGTCCTTCCAGAACTTGTAGCCCTCGGCGTTGCGGTCGATGATCGCCTCGGCGCCCATCGAGCGGCAGATGTCCGCCTTCTGGTCGCTGGAGACGACACAGATCGGGTTGGCGCCGCCGGCCAGCGCGAACTGGGTGGCGTAGGAGCCGAGGCCGCCGCTCGCGCCCCAGATCAGCACGTTGTCGCCCTGCTTCATGCCGGCGCCGTTGCGGGAGACCAGCTGGCGGTAGGCGGTGGAGTTCACCAGGCCCGGCGCGGCGGCCTCCTCCCAGCTGAGGTGGTCCGGCTTGGGCATCAGCTGGTTGGACTTGACCAGGGCGATCTCGGCGAGGCCGCCGAAGTTGGTCTCGAAGCCCCAGATGCGCTGCTCGGGGTCGAGCATGGTGTCGTTGTGGCCGTCGGAGGACTCCATCTCGACGGACAGACAGTGCGCGACGACCTCGTCACCGGGCTTCCAGGCGTTCACGCCGGGGCCGGTGCGCAGCACGACGCCCGCGAGGTCGGAGCCGATGATGTGGTACGGCAGGTCGTGGCGCTTGGCGAGCTCGTTGGTGCGGCCGTAGCGCTCCAGGAAACCGAAGGTGGACAGCGGCTCGAAGATCGAGGTCCACACCGAGTTGTAGTTGACCGAGGAGGCCATCACGGCCACCAGGGCCTCGCCCGGGCCCAGCTCGGGCAGCGGCACCTCGTCCAGGTGCAGCGACTTGCGCGGGTCCTTGTCGCGGGTCTCGAGGCCCGCGAACATCTCGGCCTCGTCCTTGTGGACGGTGATCGCCCGGTACGACTCGGGCAGCGGCAGAGCGGCGAAGTCGGCCGAGGTGGAGTCGGGCGACTGGATCGCGTCCAGGATGTCCTTAACGGTCACGGTAGTGCCTCCGGCGGTGAGCGCCCTTGAGGGAGGGGCGCTGAGGGTTACGTCGGTGCTGCTGAGGGTTGAGGGTGTGCCGTCGGTTCGGCGGGGTGGTGCTGGATCGGCAGCGCTTTGTGGCGCGGGAGGGTGCCTGTGACGCAGGCGTCCGGGCGCGCGGGCCGTCGGCTCGCGGGGACAGTCGGCGCACTGGTGATAGCGGTGCTCCGGCCGCCCGGACAACTTCAACGTATGGCACGCCGTGTCACCCCGCAAGGCACTGGGTGCCAGAAGTTGCTCTCAGATGAAATCTTTACTTGACAGATGAGCGATGATCGATCGAACGCCCTCGGAAAGCACCCCGAAAACCCCCTCTGACATGCCAAAACGGCCACCCCGAGGGGTGGCCGTCATCACATCGTGCCGCGCGTCGGCGGGCGCGCTCAGCGCTCCTTCAGCGCCTCCTCGATGGTCCGCATGACCTCTTCCAGAGGGGCGTCGGTGCGCGCCACCGTCACCAGCACCTCGCCCTGCGCCGAGACCGCCGCCGGAGCGGCCTTCGGGGTGCCGGCGGCGGTGCGCCCGGCGCCGATCCCGGAGCCGAAGGTCTTGCGGACGATCGCGAAGGCGTGGTCCAGCTGGGCCTCCACGTCGCCCTGGCCGCCCGCCCGCAGCCAGCGGCGCAGCACATGGTTGTGGGCGGTGACCACGGCCGACGCGGCGACCTCCGCCAGCAGCGGGTCGTCGTTGGCGTCGTCGTCATGGGCGTGCTCGTCGAAGTGGCCGAGGAGATAGCGGGTGAAGAGGCGCTCGTAGCGGGCCACCGACGCGATCTCCGCCTCGCGCAGGGTGGGCACCTCGCGCGTCAGCTTGTAGCGGGCGACCGAGATCTCCGGGCGGGCCGCGTACATCTTCATGACTTCCTTGATCCCGCGGCACACCGTGTCGAGCGGATGCTCGTGCGCGGGCGCCGCGTTGAGCACCGCCTCGGCGCGGATCAGCGTGTCGTCGTGGTCCGGGAAGATCGCCTCTTCCTTGGAGCGGAAGTGACGGAAGAAGGTGCGGCGGGCGACCCCGGCCGCGGCCGCGATCTCGTCGACGGTGGTCGCCTCGTACCCCTTGGTCGCGAACAGCTCCATCGCCGCGGCCGCCAGTTCGCGGCGCATTTTCAGCCGCTGGGCGGCGGCGCGGCTGCCTGCGGCGCTCTCCGGCGCATCGGCCGTGGCGGGTGTACGGGAGGACTTGGCGGGCTGGGACATGACCCGAACGTACTGCATGTGCGCAGCCCTTCGCGCAGGTCCGGGGTTTCCCCCGCCCTCGGCGGGCGGGGGAGTGCGGGCCCGGGCGGGCCCGGTGAGGCGGGCCGGGTCGAGCAGCCCGCCCCAGTCCGCGCCCGCCCGGAACCAGTCGCCGGGCCGCTCAGCGCCGGGCATATTCGCGGAAGCCGCGGCCCGTCTTGCGGCCGAGGCAGCCCGCGGCCACCAGGTGCTCCAGCAGCGGCGCCGGAGCCAGGCCCGGGTCGCGGAACTCGCGGTGCAGGACCTGCTCGATGGCGAGCGAGACATCCAGTCCCACCACGTCCAGCAGCTCGAACGGACCCATCGGGTAGCCGCCGCCGAGCTTCATCGCGGCGTCGATGTCGTCCAGCGAGGCGTAGTGGTCCTGGACCATCTTGATCGCGTTGTTCAGGTACGGGAAGAGCAGCGCGTTCACGATGAACCCGGCGCGGTCGCCGCAGTCCACCGCGTGCTTGCGGATCTTCGCGCACACCTCGCGGACCGTGGCGTGGACGTCGTCCGAGGTCAGCACGGTACGGACGACCTCGACCAGCTTCATCGCCGGCGCCGGGTTGAAGAAGTGCATGCCGATCACGTCCTGCGGGCGCGAGGTGGCGCGGGCGCAGGCGACGACGGGCAGCGAGGAGGTGGTGGTGGCCAGCACCGCGCCCGGCTTGCAGACCTTGTCCAGCGTGGCGAACAGCTGCCGCTTGACCTCCAGGTCCTCGGCCACCGCCTCGACCGCCAGATCGACGTCGGCGAAGGCGTCGTAGGAGCCCGCCGGGGTGATCCGCTCCAGGGTCTGGGCGGCCGCCTCGGCGGTCATCCGGCCCTTGTCGACGGAGCGGGCCAGCGACTTGCCGATCCGGGCCTTGGCGGCCTCGGCCTTCTCGTCGCTGCGGGCGGCGAGGACGACCTCGTAGCCGGCCTTGGCGAACACCTCGGCGATGCCGGACGCCATGGTGCCGGAGCCCGCGACACCGACCGAGCGGACCGGGCGGCCCGGGACCTCGAGGTCGCCGGCGCGCGGGGTCAACGCGTCCGGCACGACGGTGGCGCTGTTCGGGGCCTCGTAGGTGTAGAAGCCGCGGCCCGCCTTGCGGCCGGTCAGGCCCGCCTCGCTGAGCTGCTTGAGGATGGGCGCGGGGGCGTGCAGCCGGTCGCGGGACTCGGCGTACATCGCCTCCAGGACGGTGCGGGCGGTGTCGACGCCGATCAGGTCGAGCAGGGCGAGCGGGCCCATCGGCAGTCCGCAGCCCAGCCGCATCGCGGCGTCGATGTCCTCGCGGGAGGCGTACTTCGCCTCGTACATCGCGGCGGCCTGGTTGAGGTAGCCGAACAGCAGTCCGTCGGCGACGAATCCGGGCCGGTCGCCGACCGCGACGGGCTCCTTGCCGAGGTCCACGGCGAGCTGGGTCACCGCGGTGACGGCCGCCGGAGCGGTCAGCACCGAGGAGACCACCTCGACCAGCTTCATCGCCGGGGCCGGGTTGAAGAAGTGGAGTCCGAGGACGCGCTCCGGGCGGGCGGACTCGGCGGCGAGGCGGGTGACGGACAGCGCGTTGGTGCCGGTGGCCAGGATCGTCTCCGGCCGCACGACGGCGTCCAGTTCCCGGAAGATCTGCTGCTTGATCTCGTACGACTCCGGCACCACCTCGATGACCAGGTCGGCCTCGGCGGCGGCCCGCAGATCGGTGGCGGTGCGGATCCGGCCGAGCGCCTGTGCGCGCTCCTGCTCGGTGAGCCTGCCGCGCTCGACGGCGTGGGCGGTGGAGGCCTCCAGGGCGGCGACGCACCGCGCGGCCTGGGCCTCGCTGATGTCGATGCCGACGACCGTGCGGCCGGCCTTGGCCAGGACCTCGGCGATGCCGGTGCCCATGGTGCCGAGGCCGACGACGGCGACGGTCTGAAGGGGGGACAGGGAACTGTCGGACAGGGGAGCGGCCATCGCGGGACTCCAGGAATGAGGGTGACGACGGGAAGCGCGACCGGGTGCGCCGAAGGGCGCACCGGGTGCGTGAGGAGATGCGGGTGTTGGCCGGGCTGCGAGCGCACACGCCCGGTGCCGGTCGCCGCGGACGCGCACACGTCCGCCGGACGACGGGTATCCGACCGGCCCTGTCCCGTGGCCGGGTCGTACCGAGGTACCTGAGGTACCGAACCGACTGCTTCCTCCACTGCCCGAGGGAGCGGAGGGTGCCTCCGCGCGGCGGCCGCGTCACCAGACCGTCGCGAGGAGAGGCGAGTGGGTAACTCGCTCGTCTGAGCTTAACCGGCGGGTAACGAGCGCGCCAGTCCCCGGTCTTTGTGATGTACGTCCCTTCGCGCGCCGATCGCCCCTACCCTCACCTCATGGATGTCAGGGACGAAGCGTCACGAGCGCTCACGGAGCGTTTACGGCAGGAGTCGGGAGCCTCGGCGGCGTACACCCATCTGCTGGCGAGCGAGGACCACGACGAACTCGCGGAGGTGCTGACCGCGCCCGGCCGGCCGCTGTGGGCCCGTGAACTGGCCGCGTTCCGGCTCGGCGTGGCGGGCGACCGGCGGGCCTTCGAGGCGCTCGTGCTGCTCCTCAACCACCGCGACCCGCCCCGCTGCGCCGCCGCCGCGCACGCCCTGGCCCGCCTCGGCGACCCGCGCACCGCCCGCGCGGCCGCGGCCCTCGCCACCAACGAACTGCGCGTGGCCTACGCCCTGCACCCGGTCCGCCTGCTGGTGGAGCTGCGCGCCCCGGAGTCGGTGCCGGCCCTCATCACCACCCTGCGACGACGGCTGCGCCCGCACGACCCCTACCGCCGGGTGGCCCTCGCCTGCGTGGACGGCCTCGGCGCGCTGGCCGACCCACGGGCCCGCCCCGTGCTCAACGAGGCCCTGGCCCACCCGAACCTCGCGGAGGCCGCCGTACGGGCGCTGGGACGCATCCCCCGGCAGCGCTGACCCGGCCGGACCGTCGGGCAGGTGGGTGTCGTCAGTCCCGTGCCGTCGGCACCACCGCGTACGCCTCGATCTCCATGCGGAACTCCGGACGCACCAGCGCCGCCACCTGGACCGCGGACGCGGCCGGGAGGCGGTCGTCGGGTATGTGGCGGGCCCTGGCCTCGCGGATCGCGGGCAGATCGGCCATGTCCGTGACGAAGTAGGTGAGTTTGACGACGTCGTCGAAGCCGGCGCCGGCTGCGGCGAGACAGCGGCCGAGGTTCTCGAAGACCTGGCGGGCCTGGGCGGCCGGGTCGTCCTCGCCGACCGGCTCGCCCTTCTCGTCCAGCGGCAGCTGGCCGGCGACGGCCACGAAACGGCCGGTGCCCATGACCACATGGGAGTACTGGGCGGCGGGGGCGACGCCGTCGGGGGCGGGGATCCTGGTCAGCTCGCTCATGGGTCCATGGTGGACCAAGGGTCTGACAACGCCCCCGACGGGCCGTCACCTCATGCTCTGACAGAGGCCGTTCAGCTACGGAAGCCGAGCAGACGGTGCAGCGCCGCCCCCTGCGCCGCGGTGGACGCCTTGTCGCCGCGCGGCTTCGGGTCGGGCAGGGCCGCGCACACCGCGTCCGCCTCGCCCCGGCCGCGCGGCACCGTGCCGTCGGCCAGATACGCCGCCAGGTGCTTGTCCAGGCAGGCGTTGCCGCTCAGCGTGACGCCATGGTTGCCGCCGCCCTCCTCGACCACCAGGCTGGAGCCGGCCAGCAGCCGGTGCACCGTCGCACCGCCCTGGAACGGGGTCGCCGCGTCACCGGTCGCCTGGAACAGCAGGACCGGCGGCAACTGCCCGTTGGACACGTTCAGCGGACGCCGCGACTCCGTCGGCCAGAACGCGCACGGCGCGTTGTACCAGGCGTTGTTCCAGGTCATGAACGGCGCCCTGGCGTGCACCGCCCAGTTGTCCTTGCGCCACTGCTCCCAGTCGCGCGGCCAGACCGCGTCCCGGCACTGCACCGCGGCGTAGACGCCGTAGCCGTTGTCGCCGGAGGCGTCCACCGCGCCGAGGTCCTCGTACGCCTTGACGAGGGGCTGCGGGTTCTCGTCGTTGACGTACGCCGCGAACGCCTCGGCGAGAGAGGGCCAGTAGCCGTTGTAGTAGCCGCCGGGCAGGAAGGTGTCCTCCAGTTCCGAGCCCCCCACCGTGCCGCCGGCCGGCTTCCTCGCCAGCGCCGCCCGCATCGTGTACCAGGCGGTCTCGACCTGCTCCGGGTCGTCGCCGAGCCGGTAGGCCGCGTCGTGCTCGGCCACCCACGCCAGGAACGCGCGGTGGCGCTCGTTGAAGGCGACGTCCTGCGCCAGGTTCGCCTCGTACCAGACGCCGCTCGGGTCGACGACCGAGTCCAGGACCAGGCGGCGCACCCGTTCCGGGTGCAGCTTGGCGTACACCGCGCCGAGGTAGGTGCCGTAGGAGTAGCCGAAGTAGTTGATCCGCGGGGCGCCGAGCGCCTGCCGGATCCGCTCGATGTCCCGCGCGGCGCCGGCCGTGTCGATGTACGGCAGCACGTCCGCGTACTTCGCCCGGCACGCCTCGGCGAACGACTTCGCGCGCGCCAGGTTGGCCTCCTCGGCGGCGGCCGTGTCCGGCACCGAGTCCGGCCGCACCGGGTCGAAGTGGCCGGGCCGGCAGTCCAGCGCGGGCTCGCTGCGGCCCACTCCGCGCGGGTCGAAGCCGATGACGTCGTACTGGGCGGCTACCTCCGCGGGCAGCGCGGAGGCGACGAATCCGGCGAGTGCGAGGCCGCTGCCGCCGGGACCGCCGGGGTTGACCAGCAGCGGGCCCTGGAAGGTCGGCGCGGTGTGCGGGACACGGGACAGCGCCAGCGTGATCTGCCGGCCGTCGGGGTCCGCGTGGTCCAGCGGCACCTTCAGGGACGCGCACTGGAGGGTCGGATGGTCGGTGGTGCCGCACTTCTTCCAGGCGAGCTCCGCGGCGGGAGCGGGTTCCGCGCGCGGGTCGGTGGCCCGGGCGGGGGCGGCGCCGACCGTCGCGGCCACCACGGCGGCGGCGCCGCACAGGACGGCGGCGCGTCTTCTCAGGGAGTGCTGGGGGTGCAAGAAGTCCTCCCGGGACGGAGGTGGGAGGACCGCGAAGGCCACGGTCCTCGCCGCATCGTCCCGACGAGGACGCCCGGAAGAACATGTTCGGATGATATTTGACCCGATTGCTCCGCCCCGTGCGCTCCGATCAGATGAGTCGGGCGGGTCAGATGAGAGTGAGCTGGGTCGGTTCGTCCAGTGCCGACGGCTCCGGCCGGTGCTCGCGGATCCGGCGCGGCATGCCCGCGCGGGCGGGGCCGATGCCGTACTCCTGGGCCAGTTCGTGCACCTGGCGGGTGATCTGCCGCTGGTACCACTTCGGGGCGTACGCGCCGTCGGCGTACAGCCGCTCGTAGCGCCGCACCAGCGAGGGGTGCTCGCGGGCCAGCCAGGCCATGAACCACTCCCGGGCGCCGGGCCGCAGATGCAGCGCCAGTGGTGTCACCGAGGTGGCCCCGGAGGCCGCGATCGCCCGTACCGTCGCCCGCAGCTGCGCCGGGTGGTCGCTCAGGAACGGGATCACCGGCGCCATCAGCACCCCGCAGCCGATGCCGTGCTCGCCGAGGGTCCGTACGACGTCCAGCCGCCGCTCCGGTGCCGGGGTGCCCGGCTCCACGGTCCGCCACAGCTCGGCGTCGGTGAAGCCGACCGAGACGGAGATGCCGACGTCCGTCACCCGCGCGGCCCGCGTCAGCAGCTCCAGGTCGCGCAGGATCAGCGTGCCCTTGGTCAGGATCGAGAACGGGTTGGCGTGGTCGGTCAGGGCGCCGATGATCCCCGGCATCAGCCGGTAGCGGCCCTCCGCGCGCTGGTAGCAGTCGACGTTGGTGCCCATGGCGACGTGCTCGCCCTGCCACCGGCGGGAGGCGAGCTGGCGGCGCAGCAGCTCCGGCGCGTTCACCTTGACCACGATCTGGGAGTCGAAGTCGAGGCCGGTGTCGAGGTCGAGATAGCTGTGCGTCTTGCGGGCGAAGCAGTAGACGCAGGCGTGCGAGCACCCGCGGTAGGGGTTGACCGTCCATTCGAAGGGCATGCGCGACGCCCCGGGCACGCGGTTGAGAATCGAGCGGGCCCGCACCTCGTGAAAGGTGATCCCGCGGAACTCCGGGGTGTCGAAGGTCCGGGTGGTCACCGCGTCCGCGCCGAACAGCGCGGCGTCCGCCCGGCTGTGGTCACCGGACTCGGCGGAGAGGTTCTCCCAGCGCATGACGCCTCCTCGGTAGTGCTCCAACCCAGAATAGAACATGTGTTCCCATGATCGTGCGAACGCGGCCGGGGCCCCGATTTGGGCGGCCGGGGACCGGGGTGGTTGGCTTGCCCCAACCCCGAGAACCCCAGGTGCTGGAGGAACGCAATGGCGCAGGTCGAGGCCACTACCGAGCGGGTCGTCGCGGCGGACCCGGAGACGGTGTTCGACGCTCTCGCCGACTACAGCGGCACGCGCGCGAAGCTGCTGCCCGAGCACTTCAGCGAGTACGAGGTGCGCGAGGGCGGCGACGGCGAGGGCACCCTCGTCCACTGGAAGCTCCAGGCCACCAGCAAGCGCATCCGGGACTGCCTGCTGGAGGTCAGCGAGCCCACCGACGGCGAGCTGGTCGAGAAGGACCGCAACTCCTCCATGGTCACCACCTGGCGCGTCACGCCGGCCGGCGAGGGCAGCTCCCGTGTCGTGGTGACCACGGTGTGGAACGGTGCCGGCGGCATCGGCGGCTTCTTCGAGAAGACGTTCGCCCCCAAGGGCCTCGGCCGGATCTACGACGCGGTGCTCGCCAAGCTCGCCGCCGAGGTCGAGAAGTAGTCAAGAAGCAACCCCGCAGGGGGCGTTGCCGCCCTCACCGGATCGAGTGGTTCTCCGTATCGACCGGCTTTACGCCGTAACTCGTCGCGCTTGCCCGTAGTTGTCGATTTGCGCAGGCATTTCTGTGGAAATCGCGCGGCAGCGCGACGAGGGGAGCGGTACGTGGGCGGGATCACTCCGGTGCAGGACGAGCCGGTCACGGCGGCGCCCCCGCAGGCCCCCGCCCCACCCCCCGCCCAGAGCGCCACCGAACTCGGCCCGCGCCGCGTGCGCCTGGTCTTCTTCGCGCTGATGCTGGCCCTGCTCCTGGCCGCCCTGGAGCAGATGATCGTCGCCACCGCCCTGCCGAAGATCGTCGGCGAGCTGCACGGCCTGGACAAGATGTCCTGGGCGATCACCGCCTATCTGCTCACCGCCACCATCGGCCTGCCGATCTACGGCAAACTCGGCGACCTCCTCGGCCGCAAGGGCGTCTTCCAGTTCGCCATCGTCGTCTTCGTCGTCGGCTCCGCGCTCGCGGGCCGCGCCCAGACCATGGACCAGCTGATCGCCTACCGCGCGGTGCAGGGCGTCGGCGCGGGCGGGCTCATGATCGGCGTGCAGGCGATCATCGCGGACGTCGTGCCGCCCCGGCAGCGCGGCCGGTACATGGGACTGATCGGCGCCGCCTTCGGACTCGCCTCGGTGGCCGGCCCGCTGCTCGGCGGCTACTTCACCGACCACCTCTCCTGGCGCTGGTGCTTCTACATCAACGTGCCCTTCGGCCTGGTCACCCTCGCCGTGGTCGCCGTCGTCCTCAAACTGCCCAAGCCCACCGCGAAGCCCCGCCTCGACATCCTCGGCGCGCTGCTGCTCGCCGCCGCCTCCACCTGCCTGGTGCTGCTCACCAGCTGGGGCGGCACCGAGTACGCCTGGGACTCCCGGGTGATTCTCGCCCTCGGCGCGGGTGCCCTCGCGGCCACCGTCTGCTTCCTCGTCGCCGAGCGCTTCGCCGCCGAACCCCTCATCCCGCTGCGGCTGTTCCGCGACTCGGTCTTCAACGTCACCGGCCTGGTCGGCCTCGTCATCGGCGTCGCCCTGTTCGGCGCCGCGAGCTATCTGCCGACGTTCCTCCAGATGGTGGACGGGGCCAGCGCCACCGAGTCGGGGCTGCTGATGCTGCCCATGATGGCCGGCATCGTCGGCGCGTCCATCGTCTCCGGACAGCTCATCAGCCACACCGGCCGCTACAAGGTCTATCCCGTCCTCGGCAGCCTGCTGTCCGCCGTCGGCATGTGGCTGCTCTCCCGCCTCGAGACCGACACGCCCCGGCTGCACTACAGCCTCTGGATGGCCGTCCTCGGCGCCGGTATCGGCCTGGTGATGCCGGTGCTGATCCTCGCCGTGCAGAACTCCGTGCGCCCCGCCGACCTCGGCACCGCCACCAGCGCCAACAACTACTTCCGGCAGATCGGCGGCAGCGTCGGCGCCGCCGTCTTCGGCACCCTCTTCGCCGCCCGGCTCGACGACTCCCTGCGCGACCACCTCCCCGCGCGGACCGGCACCGGCCTGCCCGACCCCGAGTCGCTGACCCCGGAACTGGTCCACGCGCTGCCCCCGGAACTGCGCGACGGCTACATCCAGGCCTACGCCGAAGCCATGCCGAGGATCTTCCTCCACCTCGTGCCGGTGCTCGTCCTCGGCCTGCTCATCGCCTTCTTCCTCAAGGAGAAACCGCTGGTGTCCCACAACGCCCCCGCCGCCGCCCCGGAGACCGCGCCACCGCCCCCGCCGCCGCCCGCGCCCGCCCCGATCCCGCAGGCCCGCGCCTCCCACGCGGCCGGCATCCCGGTCTGCGGAACCGTGCAGCACCCCGACGGCACCGTCGTCCCGCGCGCGGCGCTCACCCTCATCGACGTCGCCGGCCGGCAGATCGGGCGCGGCGCCAGCGCCGAGGACGGACGGTACGCGCTGGCCACCCCGGGCCCCGGGGCGTACGTCCTGATCGCCGCCGCCGGCGGCCACCAGCCGCAGGCGGTGTCGGTGACCGTCGGCGAGCGCCCGGTCGAACTCGACGTCGTCCTCGGCGGCGCCGGACGCCTCGCCGGCACCGTGGTCACCGCCGACGGCACCCCCGTCCGGGACGCCATCGTCACCCTGACCAACGTGCACGGTGAGGTCGTCGCGAGCACCCGCAGCGGCCGTGAGGGCGGTTACGTCATCACCGAACTGGTCGCCGGCGAGTACACCCTCGCCGCCGGCGCGCCCGCGTTCCGCCCGGCCGCCCTCCCGGTCAGCGTCCAGGCCGCCCGCGAGACCCGCCAGGACATCGAGCTCGCGGGCGGCGCGGTGCTGCGCGGCACCGTCCGGGCCGGCGGCGGACGGCCCGTCGAGGACGCCCGCGTGACCCTGCTGGACGCGGCCGGCAACGTCGTCGACACCCTGACCACCGGACCCGAGGGCACCTTCCGGTTCATCGATCTGTCCTCCGGCGAGTACACCGTCATCGCGGCCGGCTACCCGCCCGTGGCGACCGTGCTCCAGGTCGCGGGCGGCGGACGCACCGAACGCGATCTCCAGCTCGGACACGAGGACTGAGCCCTCCGGCCCGCCGGTGCGCGCGCCGGAGCGTTCCGGCGCCGTCGATTCCCGGGTTGCCGCACATCACCGGCGGCCGTCGCCGTACGGTGGACGGACCGGGGGGCGCACAGATCATCCGCAGGCGGGGGAGAGGGGCCTGGGCCATGGACCGTGGCACCGACCGGGCGGCGCCCGCCGGGCAGCCGGCCGGGAGGACCGAGGGGGCGGACGGCCCCGCCACCGGCCGCTTCCCGCTCGCGGTGGTCGTCGTCGACCGTGACGGCCTCGTCTCCCACTGGAGCGGCGGCGCCCGACGGCTGTTCGGCACCGCCGCCGACGCCGCGATCGGCCGCCCGGCCACCGACCTCCTCCCGGTCACCGGCGCGCTGGTGGACGACGACGAGCGATACGGGCCGTACGCCCGCTACGACATCCCAGGACCCCGCAAGGAGACCTCCCTCGACCCGCTCGACGGCGGTTCCTCCCACCCGGCCGCGGGCCGCGCCCGCCTCACCGTGCCCGCCGGGGACCGCGTCGACGTCCTGTGGTGGGCCTACCCGCTGCTCGGACCCGGCCCCGGGCGGCTGCTGGTGCTGGCCGCCGACGCGGCCCGGCTGCGCCCGCGCGGCACCGAAGAGGGGGAGGGCGCCGCGGCCGTGGCGCGGATCGTCCCCGGCTTCGCCCCGCACACCGACATCCCCGGCGCCGCGGAACCGGCCGGACGGCTGCCCGAGGTCCTGCCCGGCATGAGCGCCGCCGATCGCGCCCGCCTCGTGTCCCGCGTCCTCGAACTGGGCTGGCCGGTGCTGGAGTTCAGCCGGCCGGGGTGCGGGCCGGCGCTCGTGGCCGCGACCGGCCGGCGGTAGCCCGCGCCCACCGGATCTGCGGACGGGCCCGCGGACGGGCCGCTGGACGGCCCCGGAGCCGTCGCGCACGGCCGGGCCGCGAGGTCCGGCCGACGGTGGAACCGCCCCCGACCGCCACGGCGGCGGCGCCGTGCGCATGTTCTGGTCTGACGTGCGGCCCGCGCGTAACGTGAGGCCGCAGAAGATCCGCGGTCCGGGGGTCCGGAGTTGGGAGCACGGTGAAGATCCTCATCAGCGCCGACATGGAGGGCGCCACCGGCGTCACCTGGCCGGCCGACGTCCTGCCGGGGACGCCGCAGTGGGAGCGCTGCCGGCCGATGTTCACCTCGGACGTCCAGGCCGCCGCCCTGGGCCTGTTCGACGGCGGCGCCGACGAGGTGCTGGTCAACGAGGCGCACTGGACCATGCGCAACCTGCTCCTGGAACAGCTCGACGACCGGGTGGAGATGCTGACCGGGCGGCACAAGGCGCTGTCCATGGTGGAGGGCGTGCAGCACGGCGACGTCGACGGCGTCGCCTTCGTCGGCTATCACGCGGGCGCCGGGATGGAGGGCGTCCTCGCCCACACCTACCTCGCCAACTCCATCACCGGCGTCTGGCTGAACGACGTCCGGGCCAGCGAGGGGCTGCTCAACGCCCATGTGGTCGCGGAGCACGGCGTGCCGGTGGTGCTGGTCACCGGCGACGACGTGGCCTGCGAGGACGCGCTCGGGTACGCGCCCGAGGCGCTGAAGGTCGCGGTGAAGGACCATGTGTCGCGCTACGCCGCCGTGTGCCGTACACCGGCCAGGACCGCCGCCGACATCAGGGCGGCGGCGAAGGAGGCGGTGGCGCTCGCCGGACGACGGGATCCTGTCGTCGGTGGACCGTATACCATCGCCGTCGAGTTCGACGCCGAGCACCTGTCGGCGGCGGCCACCGTCGTGCCGGGCGTCGAGCGCACCGGTGAGCGCAAGGTGGCGTACACCAGCGAGACCATGTACGAGGGGATCCGCACCTTCAAGGCGGTCACCACCGTCGTCGCGGCCGCCGTGGAGGAGCAGTATGGCTGACCAGCGAGCGTTGGACGAGGTCGTCGCGTTCACCTCCGACCTCATCCGCATCGACACCACCAACCGGGGCGGCGGCGACTGCCGGGAGCGGCCCGCGGCCGAGTACGCCGCCGCGCTGCTGGCCGAGACGGACCTGGAGCCCACCCTCCTGGAGCGCACCCCGGGCCGGACCAACGTCGTCGCGCGGATCGCGGGCACCGACCCGTCCGCCGACGCGCTCCTCCTCCACGGCCACCTGGACGTCGTCCCCGCCGAGGCCGCGGACTGGAGCGTGCACCCGTTCTCCGGCGAGGTCCGCGACGGCGTCGTCTGGGGGCGGGGCGCCGTCGACATGAAGAACATGGACGCGATGATCCTCGCCGTGGTCCGGTCCTGGGCCCGCGAGGGCGTGCGGCCCCGGCGGGACATCGTGCTCGCGTTCACCGCCGACGAGGAGGCCAGCGCCGAGGACGGCTCCGGGTTCCTCGCCGACACGCACCCGGAGCTGTTCGAGGGCTGCACCGAGGGCGTCAGCGAGTCCGGCGCGTTCACCTTCCACGACGGCGCCGGCCGGCAGATCTACCCGATCGCCGCCGGGGAACGCGGCACCGCCTGGCTCAAGCTCACCGCGCGCGGCCGCGCCGGCCACGGCTCCAAGGTGAACCGCGAGAACGCGGTCACCCGCCTCGCCGCCGCCGTGGCCCGCATCGGCGACCACACCTGGCCGCTGCGGCTCACCCCGACCGTGCGGGCCGCGCTCACCGAACTCGCCGCGCTCTACGGCCTCGACCCCGATCTCAGCGAGGTCGACCGGCTGCTGGAGAAGCTCGGCCCGGCGGCGCAGCTGGTCGAGGCGACCGTGCGCAACAGCGCCAACCCGACCATGATGGAAGCCGGTTACAAGGTCAACGTCGTCCCCGGTGAGGCCGTGGCCTTCGTCGACGGGCGGTATCTGCCCGGCGGCGAGGAGGAGTTCCGCACCACCCTCGACGCGCTCACCGGTCCGGACGTGGACTGGGAGTTCCACCACCGCGAGGTCGCCCTCCAGGCGCCGGTGGACTCCGCCACGTTCGCCGGACTGCGCGCCGCCGTCGAGGAGTTCGCGCCGGAGGGCCATGTGGTGCCGTACTGCATGTCGGGCGGCACCGACGCCAAGCAGTTCTCCCGGCTCGGCATCACCGGCTACGGCTTCACCCCGCTGAAGCTCCCCGAGGGCTACGACTACCAGGCCATGTTCCACGGGGTCGACGAGCGGGTGCCGGTCGAGGCGCTGCACTTCGGGGTGCGGGTCCTGGACCGCTTCCTGCGGACGGCCTAGGCGGATGGGGGACGAGGTGCGGACCCTCGCGTACGGCTCCTGGCCCTCGCCGATCGACGCGGCCCTCGCCGCCGCGCACGACGGCCGGCCCGAGTACGTCGGCTTCGTCGGCGACGAGGTGTGGTGGACCGAGCCCCGGCCCGCCGAGGGCGGCCGGCGGGCCCTGGTGCGGCGGCGCGCGGACGGAACCGAGGAGGCGGTGCTGCCGTCGCCGTGGAACGTGCGCAGCCGGGTGTGGGAGTACGGCGGTCAGCCCTGGGCGGGCGCGCTGATGGACGGCCGTCCGCTGGTGGTGTTCGTCCACTTCGCCGACCAGCGGCTGTACCGGTACGAGCCCGGCGGCGGCGCGCCGCGCCCGCTGACGCCGGTGTCGTCCGTGGGCGGCGGGCTGCGCTGGGCCGATCCGCTGGTGCGGGTGAAGCACGGCGAAGTGTGGTGCGTGCTGGAGGAGTTCACCGGCGAGGGGCCCGGTGACGTCCGCCGGGCCCTGGCCGCCGTACCGCTGGACGGCTCGGCGGCCGAGGACCGGGGCGCGGTCCGGGAACTCAGCGACGGCCGGCACCGGTTCGTCACCGGGCCGCGCCTGGCACCCGACGGGCGGCGCGCGGCCTGGCTCGGCTGGGACCATCCGCGGATGCCCTGGGAGGGCACCGAACTGGTCGTCGCCGAGGTCGGGGACGACGGACGCCTCGGGCAGGCGCGGACGGTGGCCGGCGGGCCGCAGGAGTCCATCGCCCAGGTCGACTGGTCGACGGACGGCCGTCTTCTGTACACGAGCGACCGTACGGGCTGGTGGAACCTGTACCGCGACCACGAGCCGCTGTGTCCCCGGGAGGAGGAGTTCGGCGGCCCGCTGTGGAAGGTCGGGCAGCGCTGGTTCGCGCCCCTGGAGAACGGGCTGATCGCGGTCGTCCACGGTCGCGGGTCGGCCGTCCTCGGCATACTGGATCCCGAATCCGGTGACCTCGTCGACACTGCCGGTCCGTGGACCGAGTTCACGCCCACCCTCTCCGTGCACGGCGAGCGGATCGTCGCCGTCGGCGCCAGTCCGCGCAGCGCCTACGAGGTGGTCGAGCTGGACACCCGGACCGGCCGCGCCCGGGTGATCGGCGCCCCGCACGACGACGTCGTCGACCCCGCCTACTACCCCGAGCCGCAGATCCGCACCTTCACCGGCCCGGCCGGCCGCGAGGTCCACGCGCGGGTGTACCCGCCGCACCACCCCGGCTGCACCGCGCCGGCCCACGAACTGCCGCCGTACGTCGTGTGGGCGCACGGCGGCCCCACCGACCGCGCACCGCTCGTCCTCGACCTGGACATCGCCTACTTCACCTCACGCGGCATCGGCGTGGTCGAGGTCGACTACGGCGGCTCCAGCGGCTACGGGCGCGCCTACCGGGAGCTGCTGCGCGAGCAGTGGGGCGTGGTCGACGTCGAGGACTGCGCGGCCGTCGCCCGCACCCTCGCCGACGAGGGCACCGCCGACCGGGAGCGGCTGGCGATCCGGGGCGGCAGCGCGGGCGGCTGGACGGCCGCCGCCTCCCTCGCCGCCACCGACGTCTACGCCTGCGGCACGATCGTCTATCCGGTCCTGGACCTGACCGGCTGGGCGTCCGGCGGCACCCACGACTTCGAGTCCCGCTACCTCGACAGCCTGGTCGGCCCGCTCGCCGAGGTGCCCGCCCGGTACGCCGAGCGCTCGCCGGTGACCCGGGCCGACCGGATCGACGTACCGTTCCTGCTGCTCCAGGGCCTGGACGACCCGATCTGCCCGCCCGTCCAGTGCGAGCGGTTCCTGGCCCGGCTGGACGGGCGGCGGGTGCCGCACGCGTATCTGGCCTTCGAGGGCGAGGGGCACGGTTTCCGCCGGGCGCAGACCCTGGTGCGCGCGCTGGAGGCGGAACTCTCCTTGTACGGTCAGGTCTTCGGGCTGCGCACGCCCGGCGTCCCGGTACTGGAGCTGACCCGATGAAGCCACTCGTCCGGCCGCCCCGGCTCGCGCCCGGTGCGCGGGTCGCCGTCGTCGCGCCCAGCGGGCCGGTGCCCGAGGAACGGCTCCAGGCCGGTCTCGACGTGCTGCGCGGCTGGGATCTCGACCCGGTCGTCGCCCCGCACGTCCTCGACCGGCACGGCGACTTCGGCTATCTCGCGGGCACGGACGCCGACCGGGCCGCCGACCTCCAGAACGCCTGGTGCGACCCCTCGGTGGCCGCGGTGCTGTGCGCCCGCGGCGGCTACGGGGCGCAGCGGGTCGCGGATCTGCTGGACTGGGACGCGCTGCGCGCCGCCGGGCCGAAGGTGCTGGTCGGCTTCAGCGACGTCACCGCGCTGCACGAGGCGTTCGCCGTCCGGCTCGGCCTGGTCACCCTGCACGGCCCGATGGCCGCCGGGATCGACTTCATCAAGAGCGCCCGCGCCCAGGAGCATCTGAGGGCCACCCTGTTCGCGCCGGAGACGGTCCGCACGATCGCCTCCGGGGGCCGCGCCCTGGTCCCCGGCCGCGCCCGGGGCGTCCTCCTCGGCGGCTGCCTGTGCCTGCTCGCCGCCGAACGCGGCACGCCGCACGCCCGTGCCTCGGCGGCGGGCGGGCTGCTGTGCCTGGAGGACGTGGGGGAGGAGACGTACCGCCTGGACCGCTATCTCACCCAGCTCCTGCGGTCCGGCTGGTTCGACGGGGTGCGCGGGGTGCTGCTCGGCTCGTGGGAGGAGTGCGACCCGTACGAGCGGGTGCGCGCGCTGCTGGTCGAGCGGCTGGGCGGACTCAAGGTGCCGGTGGTGGAGGACTTCGGGTTCGGCCACTGCGCGGACGCGCTGACGATCCCCTTCGGCATGGCCGCCGAACTCGACGCGCCAGCCGGGACGTTGACTCTGGAGCAGCCCGCGCTGAGCTGAGCGCGGGCTCGCGCGCCCCCCGGAACGGCCCGCGCGCCGCCGGGAGCTGAACGCCCGTCATGAAACCACCGCCGCGGTGATTGACCTGCGCTGACACGTGTCACAGCATGGCTACCGGCCAGTACCCGCCGACCGGTTCGGGTTGTCCTCAGTGTGGAGGTCCATGTGCCCCGACGCGCGTCCAGATCGCGTGCCGTCCTCGCCGCCGTGCTCGGCACGGCCCTCGCCGCGCCGCTCGCCCTCACCGCTCCCGCCGCCGCGACCACGCCCTACACGGTGACCGCGCTGAAGTTCACCGTCCAGGCGGGAGACCGCAGCTGCGCGATCGACGCCGACCTCTACCGGCCCGCCGGCGTGGACCACGACCGCCCGGCCCCCGCCGTCCTCGCCACCAACGGCTTCGGCGGCAGCAAGGACGACGGCTCCACCGACGCCGTCGGCAAGGCCTTCGCCCGGCGCGGCTACGTCGCACTGGTCTACTCCGGGCTCGGCTTCGGCGGGTCCGGCTGTCTGATCTCCCTGGACGACCCGGAGATCGACGGCAGGGCCGCCGCCCGGCTGGTCGACTTCCTGGCCGGGGACCGGGCCGCCGACGACGGCACCCGGGCCGGCTTCGTCACCCTCGACCGCGCCGGCGATCCGCGCGTCGGCATGATCGGCGGCTCCTACGGCGGCGCCGTCCAGCTCGCCACCGCCGCCGTGGACCGACGCGTCGACGCGCTGGTGCCCATGATCACCTGGCACGACCTCGCCTACTCCCTCGCCCCCAACAACGCCACCGGCGCACGCAAAGTGCCCGGCGCCTTCAAATGGCAGTGGTCCAACGGCTTCTACCTGATGGGCGAGGGCCAGCCGCTGCTCCAGCCCAGCCTCGACCCGTCCCGGATCAACTCGCTCGCCTGCCTCCACTTCACCACCCGCGCCTGCGAGACGATCCGCACCCTCAACTCCGGCCGCTACCCGGCGGACCGGACCGCCGCACTCCTCGACTACGCCCACAGCGTCTCCCCGGTCTCCTATCTGCACCGCGTGCGGACGCCGACCCTGCTGATCCAGGGGCAGGCCGACACGCTGTTCAACCTCAACGAGGCGACCGCGACGTACCGGACGCTCAAGGCGCGGGGCACCCCGGTCAGGATGATCTGGCAGGCCTGGGGCCACAGCGGCGGCCTCACCGATCCGCCGGCCGGTGAACTCGACCTGAGCAGGGGCGAGCTGGAGACCAGCTACGTCGGCCGCCGCATCCTCGCCTGGTTCGACCACTACCTGCGCCACCGGCCCGTCGACACCGGTCCGGCCTTCGCCTACCACCGCGACTGGATCGGCGACCCCGACGACACCTACGCCACCGCCGACCGGCTGCCCGCCCCGACGACCACCCTGTACCTGTCCGGCGACGGCAGGCTCGTCGACCGCCGCGCGAAGGTGGCACGCGGCAGCCGCACGTACACCAACTGGCCGCTCCCCAGCAGTCATTCGGAGAGCTCGCTGGCCGGCCTGCTCGGACTGCCCGACCCGGCCCCGTACGACACCGCGGGCACCCATCTCGCCTGGACCGGTGAGCCGCTGACACGCGCCGTCACCGTCGTGGGCGCCCCCAGCGTCACCCTGAAGGTCGCCTCCCCGCGGGCCGAGCGCACCCAGGACTCCGGTGACGCCGCCGACAAGCTGGTGCTCTTCGCCAAGCTGTACGACGTCGCGCCCGACGGCGGCAGCACGCTGGTGCACCGGCTGGTCGCACCGGTGCGGGTGCCGGACGTCACCGAGCCGTTCACGGTGACCCTGCCGGGGCTCGTGCACCGGTACGAGCCCGGACACCGGTTGCGGTTCGTGGTCGCGGCGAGCGACGACGCCTACTTCGGCAACCGCGGCGTCAAACCGGTCACCGTGGTGAGCGCGCCGGACGACACCGGGGTGCTGCGCCTGCCCGTGACGGCCGGCTGAGTCACCCGGAGGGCCGCCCCGCCGTGCGGCGGCGGGGCATCGGGCCCACCCTGGTGGTATGAGCCGGAAGTCCTCCAGGCGCGTCACGTCGCCTGTCGGCAAGGACGGCGGCGTACGCCGGTCGCTGACTCCGGCCCGGGTCACCGGGCTGGTCCTCGCCGTCCTCGCCCTCGTCTTCATCTTCGAGAACACCCAGGAGACCGAGATCAGGCTGCTGGTCCCGGTGGTGACCATGCCGCTCTGGGTGGCCCTGCTCGCCACCGGGGTGATCGGCGCCCTGTGCGGGGCGCTGTTCCTCAGACGCCGCGGCTAGCCCGTCATAGGCTGTCGGAATGCCGCACACCAGTTCCCGTTACCTCGCCGAAGGCCCTCGGGTGGGCATACGCCACTTCACCCAGCAGGACGGCGCCGAGTTCACCGCCCGCGTACGGGAGAGCAAGGACCTGCACCATCCCTGGCTGTTCCCGCCGGACACCGCCGCGACGTACGCCGCCTACGCGGGCCGGCTGATCGAGGATCCGACGAAGGCGGGCTTCCTCGTCTGCGAGAAGGACGCGGCGGCCGGGCCGGGGGCCATCGCCGGGTTCATCAACATCAACAACATCGTCGGCGGCGGCTTCCAGTGCGGCGCCCTGGGCTACGGCGCCTTCGCCCACGCCGCCGGACGCGGGCTGATGCGCGAGGGCCTGGACCTGGTGATCGGACACGCCTTCGGGCCGATGCGGCTGCACCGGCTGGAGATCAACGTGCAGCCCGGGAACACGGCCTCCATCGGCCTCGCCAAGGCCCTCGGCTTCCGGCTGGAGGGCTTCTCGCCCGCCATGCTCTTCATCGACGGGGCCTGGCGCGACCACGAACGCTGGGCGCTCACCGCCGAGCAGCGGACCTCCGGCTGACCTTGCGGCCGAGGCCGAGCGACGCGAGTGCCGGCTACGGCGAGAGGTGCGCAGCTCGCTCGGCGCCGGTCGCCGCCTCGTCCTGCCGCCCGCGGGCCCTGCCGTCTCCGGGAGGCTTCTGTCTCCGGAATCCGCCCCGATCCGGTTGAAGGCCGAACTCCGCGTCGCCGACGATGGACCGCATGCGGAACACCGTCGTGCTCGACGCCCCCTCCAACCTCGGCCTGCGGCCGCCCGCCCCCGGCACCGTGCCCGGCTGCCACAAGCTGGCCGGCGCGCTGCGCGAGCAGCGGATCGTCCAGCGTCTGGGCGCCCTGGAAGGCGGGGTGGTGGTGCCGCCGCGCTACGACCGCGGCGACTGGCAGGAGGGCGACGGCGTCTTCAACGCCGCCGCGATCGCCGCCTACACCCGTAGGCTCGCCGACCGCCTGGAACGGCACGTACGCGCCGGGGACTTCCCCGTCGTCCTCGGCGGCGACTGCTCCATCCAGCTCGGCGCCTCCCTCGCGCTGCGCCGCATCGGCCGCTACGGCCTCGTCGCCGTGGACGCCTCCCCGGACTTCCGGCACCCCGGCAACTCCGACCGGATCGGCGCCGCAGGCGGCGAGGAGGTCGCGCTGGCCACCGGGCGCGGGCAGGACGACCTGACCGACCTGGAAGGGCTGAAGCCGTATCTGCGCGACGAGGACGTGCGGTTCTTCGGCATCCGCGACGCCTTCCACGACGACTGCGCCGAACTCGCCGCCCTGAGGATGCCCGTCGTCACCGTCGGCGATCTGCGGGAGTGGGGCGCGGACGCGCTCGCCCGCGCCACCGCCCAGTCCTACGAGACGCCTGCGCTGGACGGATTCTGGCTGCACCTGGACGCCGACGTCCTCGACCCGACGGTGATGCCCGCGGTCGACAGCCCCGACCCCGACGGCCTGCTCCCCGCCGAACTCGTCGCCCTGCTGCGCCCGTTGCTCGCCTCACCGCACTGCGTCGGCCTCAACGTCACCATCTACGACCCCGACCTCGACCCGGACGGCACAGCCGGAGCGCTGCTCACCGACATCGTGGTGGACGCCCTCGCCCCGCGGACGCCACCGCCCGCGTCGTGACAATGCGTTAACCGTGCCGGGCGCCGGGTACCCGGCCGTCATGGAACGCTTGGATCATCTGGAGCATCTGGACAGGCATCTGGCCGATGAGCTGGCGCAGGTCGCGCGCGAGACGATCCGCGACGAACTCCGCCGGCAGACGCGCAAGCAGCGCCGCACGGCGATGCTGTACGCCGCGTCCGGCACCGTCGCCCTCTACGCCGGCGCCGCCGTGGCGCTCGCCGCGGGGCTCGCCCTGGCGCTGGTGCTGCCCGACTGGGCCGCCGCACTGATCACCGCGGCGCTGCTCGCCGTCGTGGCCTACGCGCTGCGCAGCGCCGCCCGGCCCAAGCACCCGGACGGGCATCAGCACGGGCACCCGGACGGGCACGCCGACGCGCACACGACGATGTACGACGCCGGCAACGGCCGCACCGTCGGCGGCACCGCGCCCGCCACCCCGCCGAGCGGACTCGGCGCCCCGTACCCGCCGATGCCGTCCGTCGCCCCCCGCACCGGCGTTCCGGCGCCGCGGCGGGACGACATCGACCCGGAGAACCCGCCGCACCGGGCATGACCGCACGGCACGGCCGGACCGTGGTGGTCACCGGCGCGAGCGGTGGCGTGGGCCGGGCGACGGCCCGCGCCTTCGCCGCGCGCGGCGACCGCGTCGCCCTGCTGGGCCGCGGCCGTGCGGGGCTGGCCGCGGCGGCCGACGAGGTGCGGCCCGCGGGCGGCGAGCCCCTGGTCGTCACCGTCGACATGGCCGACGCCGACGCCGTCGAGGACGCCGCCCGGCAGGTCGTCGACGCGTTCGGACCCCTGGACGTCTGGGTCAACAACGCCTTCGCCGGGATCTTCGCCCCGTTCACCGAGATCACCGCCGACGAGTTCCGCCGGGTGACCGAAGTGACCTACCTGGGCTATGTGTTCGGCACCCGTGCCGCGCTGCGGCACATGCTGCCGCGCGACCGAGGCACGATCGTCCAGGTCGGATCCGCGCTCGCCTACCGCGGGGTGCCGTTGCAGTCCGCCTACTGCGGGGCCAAGCACGCCATCCAGGGGTTCACCGAGTCCCTGCGGTGCGAGCTGCTGCACGAGGGCACCCGGGTGCGCACCACGATGGTGCAACTGCCGGCGGTCAACACCCCGCAGTTCGAGTGGGTGCTGAGCCGGATGCCGGGACGGCCCCGGCCGGTGGCGCCGGTCTACCAGCCCGAGGTCGCGGCCCGGGCGATCGTGCACGCGGCCGGCCACGCCCGGCGGCGCGAGTACTGGGTCGGCGGCTCCACCGCGGCCACCCTGGTCGCCAACGCGCTCGCACCCGGGCTGCTCGACCGCTACCTGGCCCGGACCGGCTACGACGCCCAGCAGGAGCGGGGGCCGCGCGAGGGCGCCGGGAGCGGCGGGAACCTGTGGGGCCCGGCCGACGGCCCGCGCGGCCGGGACTTCGGGGCGCACGGCCGTTTCGACCAGGAGTCGCACGCCGACAGCCCGCAGCAGTGGCTGTCCCGGCAGCGCGGGCGGATGGGCGCGGCGCTCACCCTCGCAGCGGGACTGCTCGCGGCGCGCCGACTGGGCCGCCAGGGCCGCTCGGCGCGCCGCTGAGCGGCATGCTCAGGCCTCCTGAGCGCCATGCTCAGGAGGCCTGAGCGCCGTGTTCAGGCGCCGGGGAGCCGCGGCAGCACCTTGGTGCGGTAGAAGTCGAAGAAGCCGCGCTGGTCCGGGCCGATCTGGTTGACGTAGACCCGGTCGAAGCCCGCGTCGGCGAAGGCGGTCAGCGCGGCCACATGCTCGTCCACGTCGTCCCCGCACACCCCGTTCTCCGCCACCATCTCCTCGGTGACCAGCGGCTGAAGCTGCTCGAAGTGGCGCGGTGACGGCAGCACCTGCCCCATCTCGCCGGGCAGGAACTCGTTGGACCACAGCCGCCGCACCGTGCGCACGGCCTCGTCGCGGTCCGGCCCGTAGCAGACCTTGGTGCCGCCGCTGACCGGCTTGGCACCGCCGCCGCCCTTGCGGTACTGCTCCACCATGTCCGCCTCGGGCATCATCGTGATGTAGCCGTCGCCGACACGCGCCGCCAGCGCGGTCGCCTTGGGGCCGAAGCCGGAGATGTCGATCGGGACGGGCTCGTCCGGGACCGTGTAGAGGCGGGCGTTCTCCACCGTGTAGTGCGTGCCGCGGTGGCTGACCTCCTCGCCGGAGAACAGCCGGCGCATGATCAGGATCGCCTCCTCCAGCATTTCCATGCGGATGTCCGCGGGCGGCCAGGTGTGGCCGAGGATGTGCTCGTTCAGCGCCTCGCCGGTGCCCACTCCGAGCCGGAACCGGCCGCCGGTCATCACCGCGCTGGTCGCGGCGGCCTGCGCCACCACCGCCGGGTGGATCCGTACCGTCGGACAGGTCACCGCCGTCTCGATGGGCAGTGACACGGCCTGGGAGAGCGCGCCGATCACCGACCACACGAACGGACTCTGGCCCTGCGCGTCGTTCCAGGGGTGGTAGTGGTCGGAGATCCACAGCGACTGGAATCCGGCCTGCTCGGCCATCCTGGCCTGTTCCACGAGGTCCGCGGGGCCGAATTCCTCGCAGGAGAGGAAGTAGCCGTACTCGGGCATGGGGGGTACCTCCGCGACGGAGCGGCTGGGGTGGGGGTCCGGCACCGAGTACCCGGCGGCCGGGGGCGGAACCGCGGGACGTTTGACCGGCCATGCCAGGGGGACGCGGAAGGCCCGTACGGGACGACCCGGGGAGCACCCCCAGGGGAGGACCCGTACGTCCTCGTCCGTGCGCGACCCTGCCGGAGGCGCCCCGTGAGCCGACCCCGCATCGTGATCGTCGGTGCCGGTTTCGCCGGCTACCGGGCGGCCCGCGAACTGTCCCGGGCCGCCCGGGACAAGGCCGAGATCACCCTGCTGAACCCGACCGACCACTTCCTGTACCTGCCGCTGCTGCCCCAGGTCGCGGCGGGGATCCTGGAACCGCGCCGGGTCACCGTCTCCCTCTCCGGCACCCTGCCCCGGGTACGGCTGGTGCTCGGCGAGGCCGACCGCGTCGACCTCGACGCACGGACCGTGCGCTACACCGACCCCGAGGGCGGCGGCGGAACCCTGGAGTACGACCGGCTGGTCCTCGCCGCCGGCAGCGTCAACAAGCTGCTGCCCGTCCCCGGCGTCGCCGAGCACGCGCACGGCTTCCGCGGCCTGCCCGAGGCGCTGTACCTGCGGGACCACGTGACCCGGCAGGTGGAACTCGCCGCCGGCTCCGACGACCCGAGGAGCCGCGCGGCGCGCTGCACCTTCGTCGTGGTCGGCGCCGGGTACACCGGCACCGAGGTCGCCGCGCACGGCCAGGCCTTCACCGACGCGCAGGTCCGCAGGCACCCGCTGCGGGAGGGCCTGCGGCCGCGCTGGATCCTGCTGGACGTCGCGCCACGCGTCCTGCCCGAGCTGGACGAGCGGCTCTCCCGCACCGCCGACCGGGTGCTGCGGCGACGCGGTGTGGACGTGCGCATGGGGACGTCCGTGAAGGAAGCCACGCACGGCGGAGTCCTGCTGACCGACGGCGAGTACGTCGAGACCCGCACCCTGGTGTGGTGCGTCGGGGTGCGGCCCGACCCGCTGGTCGCCTCGCTGGAACTGCCGCTGGAACGCGGCCGGCTGCTCGTCGACCCCTACCTCCGGGTGCCGGGCCGGCCGGAGGTGTTCGCCTGCGGCGACGCGGCCGCCGTGCCGGACCTGGAGAAGCCGGGGGAGTACACGCCGATGACCGCGCAGCACGCCTGGCGGCAGGGCAAGGTGTGCGCCCGCAACGTCGCCGCCTCGCTGGGCGCGGCGCGGCGGCAGGCCTACCGGCACCGCGACATGGGGTTCGTGGTGGACCTCGGCGGGGCCCAGGCCGCCGCCAACCCGTTCGGCGTGCCGCTCTCCGGGCCGCTCGCCGGAGCGGTCACCCGCGGGTACCACCTGGCCGCGATGCCGGGCAACCGGGTGCGGGTGGCCGCGGACTGGTTCCTCGACGCGGTACTGCCGCGGCAGGCGGTGCAGTTGGGGCTCGTACGGTCCTGGGCGGTGCCGCTGGACACGGACGCGCCGGAGCTGGTGCGCCGCCCGCAGGGACCGGGAGGCGGGGGAGGAGGCAGCGGGGGCGAAGGGGGCGCGGGTACGGAAGCCGGGAGGCGGACCGTGTCGGAGAACACCGAGAACACCGAGAACACCGAGAACATCGAGCACGCCCAGCACACCAACGCCGAGCACGCCCAGCACACCGAGCACACCAAGAACGCCGAGCACGCCGAGAGCGCTGCGAACGCCTCGCGCCGGAGCCGGCCGCTCGGGGCCGTGGTGGAGAGTGACGCCGAGTGGTCCGGGGTCGCCGGGCCCTTCCTGGACGCCGAGACACCCGGCCCCGTCGGTTCCGCCGGGATCGAACCGTCCGGCCCCGCCGAGACGGTGACCGGCGCGGAGGATTCGAGCCCGGCCGAGCCGCGCGCCGACCGCCCGCCGCGGCGGCCCGGTCCCGCCGAACCGCGCGCCGACCGTGAGCCGCCGGGTCCCGCGGACTCCGGTGCCGGAGGCGAGCCCCCCGGCCCCGTGCGGCGGCCCGACACGGCCGCCGACCCCCGTGCCGACCGCGAACCTCCCGGTCCGGCCGGGCAGGCCGAAGCCGGTCCCCACCGCACCGGCCCCGAGCCGCCCGGTCCGGTCAAGGCGTCCGACCTGCCCGACGACCGTTTCCTCGAACCGCCCGCCGAAGGAGAGCGATGAACACCCCTGAACTCGTCGAGCTGGGACAGCAGTTGCGCGTGGACAGCGTGCGGGCCGCGGACGCCGCGGGCTCCGGGCACCCCACGTCCTCGATGTCCGCCGCCGACCTGATGGCCGTCCTGCTGGCCAACCACCTGCGTTACGACTTCGACCGCCCCGCGCACCCCGCCAACGACCGCTTCATCCTCTCCAAGGGCCACGCGTCCCCGCTGCTGTACTCGGCGTACAAGGCGGCCGGCGCCCTCGACGACGAGGAGCTGCTGACGTTCCGCAAGGCGGGCAGCCGGCTGGAGGGGCATCCGACGCCGCAGCGGCTGCCGTGGGTGGAGACGGCCACCGGATCGCTGGGCCAGGGGCTGCCGGTCGGTGTCGGAGTCGCGCTGTCCGGCAAGCGGCTCGACCGCACCGACTACCGGGTGTGGGTGCTGTGCGGGGACAGTGAGCTGGCCGAGGGTTCGGTGTGGGAGGCGGCCGAGCAGGCGGGCCACGAACACCTGGACAACCTCGTCGCGATCGTCGACGTGAACCGGCTCGGCCAGCGCGGCCCGACCCGGCACGGCCACGACCTCGACGCCTACGCCCGCCGCTTCCGGGCCTTCGACTGGCACACCATCGAGATCGACGGCCATGACGTCGACGCGATCGACCGCGCCTACGGCGAGGCGGTCTCCACCCTCGGCCAGCCCACCGCGATCCTCGCCCGCACCCTCAAGGGCAAGGGCGTGGACGGCGTCGAGGACCGGGAGGGCCTGCACGGAAAGCCGCTGCCGGACGCCGAGGAGGCGATCGCGCAGCTGGGCGGGCGGCGTGAGCTGACCGTCCAGGTGCACGAGCCGCCGGCCGCCCGCAAACTGCACACCGTGCGCGACGGCGTGGACGTCGACCTGCCGCGGTGGGACCGCGGCGGCGACGAGGTCGCCACCCGCGACGCCTTCGGCAAGGCGCTCGCCGCCCTCGGCACCGCCCGCGACGACGTGGTCGCCCTGGACGGCGAGGTCGGCGACTCCACCCGCACCGAGTTCTTCGCCAAGGAGCATCCCGACCGCTTCTTCGAGTGCTACATCGCCGAGCAGCAGATGGTGGCCGCCGCGGTGGGCCTGTCCAGCCGCGGCTGGGTGCCGTACGCCTCGTCCTTCGCGGCCTTCCTCACCCGCGCCCACGACTTCGTGCGCATGGCCGCGGTCAGCGGCGCCGGCCTCAATCTGGTCGGCTCGCACGCCGGTGTGGCGATCGGACAGGACGGGCCCTCGCAGATGGGTCTCGAGGACCTGGCGATGTTCCGCGCGGTGCACGGCTCGACCGTGCTCTACCCCTGCGACGCGAATCAGACGGCCCGCCTGGTGGCCGCCATGGCCGACCTGGACGGCATCCGCTATCTGCGCACCTCGCGCGGCAAGAGCCCGGTGATCTACGGGCCCGACGAGGAGTTCCCGGTCGGCGGCAGCAAGGTGCTGCGCTCCTCGGAGCGGGACCGGCTCACCCTGGTCGCGGCCGGGGTCACCGTCCCCGAGGCGCTGGCCGCCGCCGACCTCCTCGACCAGGAGGGCATCCGGGTGCGGGTCGTCGACCTGTACTCCGTCAAGCCGGTCGACCGGCTGACGCTGCGCCGGGCCGCCGAGGACACCGGCTGTCTGCTCACCGTGGAGGACCACCACCCGGAGGGCGGCCTCGGGGACGCCGTCCTCGACGCCTTCCTCGACGGGCGCCCCATGCCGCGCCTGGTCCGCCTCGCCGTCCGTACGATGCCGGGCTCCGCCTCGCCCGAGGAGCAGCTGCACACCGCCGGCATCGACGCCGAGTCGGTCGCGGCCGCCGTCCGCCTGCTGGTGGAGCAGGCTGTGGTGCCGTGAGCGGTACCGAGGTGCGTACCGTGCGCGCGGGCCGCCGTACCGTCGAGGTACGGCGGCCCGGCAAGGTGTTGTTCCCCGGCGGCGAGGGACAGGCGGAGTACACCAAGGGCGATCTCGTCGACTACTACCGGTCCGTCGCGCCGTTCATGCTGCCGCACCTGCGGGGCCGTCCGCTGATGCTGGAGCGGCACCCGGACGGCCTCGGCGGGCCTCGCTTCATGCAGAAGAACACCCCGGACAGCTACCCGGACTGGATCACCCGCGTCGAGGTGCCCAAGGAGGGCGGCACGGTCCGCCACCCCGTCTGCGACGACTCCGCGACCCTCGTGCACCTCGCCGACCAGGCCTGCCTCACTCTGCACCGCTGGCTGTCACGCACCGGCCGGCTGGACCGGCCCGACCGGCTGGTCTTCGACCTCGACCCCTCCGGCGACGACTTCGCCGCGGTCCGCGAGGCGGCCGGACTGCTCGGCGAGCTCCTCGACGAACTGCGGCTGCCCTCCGCGCTGATGACGACCGGTTCGCGCGGCCTGCACGTGATCGTGCCACTGAACGGTCATCACGACTTCGACGAGGTACGGGAGTTCGCCCACGACGTCGCGCGGACGCTGGCCGCCGGGCATCCCGACCGCCTCACCACGGCCGCCCGCAAGAAGGACCGCGGCGACCGCCTCTACCTGGACGTCCAGCGCAACGGCTACGCGCAGACCGCCGTCGCCCCGTTCTCCGTGCGCGCCCTGCCCGGCGCGCCCGTCGCCGTCCCCGTCGCCTGGGACCAGTTCGGCGCACCGGACTTCGGACCGCGCCGCTGGACCGTCGCCGACGCCCTCGAACAGGCCCGCGCCAACCCCTGGGCGGGCGTGCTCGGCAGGGGCCGCGCCCTCGGCCCGGCCCGGCGCGCGCTGGACGCGCTGCGCGGCTGACGGACGTACGTCCATGTTCGTCCGCATATGCCCTACACCCTTATGCGCCACCGCGCAATCCGAAGGTTTGGCCAGAAGGGGAGCGGCCACCCGAAGTGCGAGGTGGCCATGTCGAACACAAAACGCACATCACAGTCGCAGGATTCACAGGACTCCCACACGGAGGAGGCGCACCCGGTGGACGACCGGCCGAGCCCCATGCAGGTGCTGCGCGAGGCGCGCGCCCAACTCGAGGAGCTCACCGGCATGGTCGCCGAATCGGTGTCGTCGTTCGAACAGACCGACGACGGCTGGTCCTTGGAGGTCGAAGTCCTCGAACTCGAACGGGTTCCGGACACGATGAGCCTGATGGCGAGCTATCAGGTGGAGCTCGACGCCCAGGGGCAGCTCACCGGCTACCGGCGCGTGCGCCGCTACGAACGCGGGCGGGCCGACGCACGGTCCGGCGGCCGCTAGGCCGCCCACCGCCCGCGCACCCAACACCCCAGCAGAGAAGGAGGACCGGTCGCCATGACCGTTGTCCCGGCACAGCAGACCGGCTCGGGGGGCGGCTCCAGCGGCCTCTACGACGTCCTGGAGCTCGTGCTCGACCGAGGGCTCGTCATCGACGCCTTCGTCCGGGTCTCCCTGGTCGGTATCGAGATTCTGAAGATCGACGTACGAGTCGTCGTCGCCAGCGTCGACACCTACCTGCGCTTCGCCGAGGCGTGCAACCGCCTCGACCTGGAGTCGGGCCCGCGCAAGAGCCCCGGCCTGCCCGACGTCGTCGGCCAGATCACCGAGTCCGGCGCCCGCGGCAAGTCCAAGGGGGCCCTGTCCGGCGCCGCGCAGACCATATCCGACGCCTTCAAGCAGGCGCGTGACGACGAATCCGAGCCGGAGCCCAAGTCCCGCACCCGCAGGACCACCACCTCCCGCCGGAAGGAGGAGCAGGAGTGAGCACCTACGTCTACGGCATCGCCGCGAGCTCCCATGCCGCGCTGCCCGACGGTATGGACGGCGTCGGCGACCCGGCCCGCCCCGTGCGGATCCTGCGCGAGGGTGGACTCGCCGCCCTCGTCAGCGACGCACCCGAGGGACTGCGGCCCAAGCGCCGCGACCTGATAGCCCACCAGAACGTGCTCGCCGAGGCGGGTGCCGCGGGCGCCGTGCTGCCCATGCGGTTCGGCAGCGTCGCCACCGACGACGAGGCCGTCACCGGCGTCCTCGCCGAACGCGCCGCGCACTACCAGGAGCGGCTGCGCGCCCTGGACGGCAGGGTCGAGTACAACGTCAAGGCCTCCCACGTCGAAGAGGCCGTGCTGCACCACGTGATGGCCGAGAACACGGAGATCCGCACGCTCGCCGAGGCCAACCGGCAGTCCGGCGGCGGCAGTTACGACGACCGGCTGCGGCTGGGCGAACTGGTCGCCGCCGCGGTCCGCGCCAAGGAGACGGAGGACGCCGCCGAGGTCCGCCGGGCGCTGGAGACGGCCGCCGAGGCGGAAAGCGTCGGACCCGAGTCCACCGGCTGGCTGGTCAACGTCTCCTACCTGGTGGACCGCGAGGAGGCCGAGTCGTTCCTCGCGGCCGTCGAGCGGGCCCGCAAGAGCCTGCCGCACCTGGACGTGCGCCTCAACGGGCCGCTGCCGCCGTACAGCTTCGTCGAGCCCGGCCCGGCCAAGTCGGCCGAGGGCGAACCCGCGGGCAGCGCGGCCGGTGGGCTGAGCACGGGGGAGTGAACCCGTGGGCCTGATCGGAGAAGTGCTCATGCTGCCGTTCGCCCCGGTGCGCGGCAGCGCCTGGGCCATCAGACAGGTGCTCAGCGAGGCGGAGCGGATCTACTACGACCCCGCCACCATCCGCGCCGAACTGGGGCGGCTGGAGCAGGAGCTGGAGGCCAGGGAGATCACCGAGGAGGAGTTCGACCGCCGAGAGGACGAACTTCTCGACCGGCTGGAGAAGTCGCCGTGAAGGGCAAACTCGTGACGCTGGCCGTAGTCGTCGTGGCACGCCGACGACTGCGGCTGGCGTCCCGCCGGTTCCGGGCGAATCCGCTGGTCGCGGAGATCGAGGAGCAGCTGCGCGAGGACCTGCACGGGGTTCCCGACGCGGCGCGGGACACCCTGACCCGCTGGGGCGAGGCCGCACTCGACCGGCTCGCCGACCACCTCCACGACCGCACCCGGCTCATCCACGCCGAACTCGCCCCCCGGCCCGCCGCGCCCGCGCTCGATCCCGCGGAGGAGGAGTACGAGCCCTGGGACGACGAGGACGAGGACGAGGACGAGGACGGCGTCGAGTTGGACGGTGAGCTGCTGCCGGCGGAGGACGAGCCGGACGGCGACGAGCCCGACGTGGAGCCGCTGGACGCGGACCTGGTGGATGAGGAACTCCTGGACGAGGAACTCACCGACGACGAGGACGGCGAGGACGACCGGGACGGCGAGGACACGGAAGACGACGAGGACTTTGCGGCCGCCGAGGAAAGCGCCGCCGGGAAGCCCGTGAAGAAGGCGCCCGCGAACAAGACGGCGGCCAGGAAGGCGCCCGCCAAGAAGGCGCCCGCCAAGAAGACGGCGGCGAAGAAGACGGCGGCGAGGAAGACGGCGGCGAAGAAGACGGCGGCGAAGAAGACGGCGGCGAAGAAGGCGCCCGCGAAGAAGGCCCCGGCGAAGAAAGCCGCCGCCGGGAAGTCCGCCGCCAAGAAGACCACCGCCGAAAAGACCACCGCCGAAAAGACCACCGCCGAAAAGACCACCGCCGAAAAGACCACCGCCAAAAAGACCACCGCCAAAAAGACCGCTGCCAAGAAAGCCGCCGTGAAGCAGGCCAAGAAGGCGACCGCGAGGAAGGCCGCTCCCAGGAAGGCGCCGGCGAAGAGGTCGGCGGCGGAACGGAGTGCCAGGCGGACGGCCTCGGCGAAGGCGGCGGCACGCAACACGAAGGGAGGCGGTGACCAGTGATCGGCACGTTTCTCACGCCGGTCGGCTCCGGCGTGATCGGCGATCTCGCCCGCAGCGAGGCCGCCGACCGGCTCCGGGCGGAAGCCCAGGCATACCTGGTCGCGCAGGTCCAGCGGCTGCTGGTCGGCGTCGGCCGGGGCCTCGCCGAGACCACCGTCAAGCTCACCGAGATCGCCGAGGGCCGCAGCCCGGGATTCGCCCGGCTCGCCCTCGACACCGGCCGCAAGCTCGCCCAGGGCAAGGGCCCGGCCCGTGCCGTGCTGGAACTCGCCGCGGCCCGGCTGGTGCCCGGCCGCGGCGGCCCGGCGGCCCGCCCGCTCGTCGTCGTGGAGCAGATCGACGTAGGAGTACCCGCGGACCTCGCGTACGACGTGTGGTCCCGCCATCCGTACGCGGACGCCGGCCCCGACGAGCGGATCGTCTGGACCGCGCGCGGGCTGCGGGGCGTGGTCTCCTTCCACCGGCTCGCCGACGACCTCACCCGCGTCCTGCTGGTCGCCGAGCACCGCCCCGAGACCCGGGCCGAGCGGGTCGGCGCGCTCTGGCAGGCACCCCGGCGCCGCGCCCGGCGCGACCTCTCGGAGTTCGCCCGGCACGTCACGCTCAGCGGGGTACTCGAAGGGGACCGCCCGCGGTCCGCACCCGAAGACAACCGATCGTCCACCCGAAGGAGCCGCCGATGACCACCCCCAGCCGGCTCCCCGAGCCGTACGGCCGCGACGGCGGAGGCGCGAACCTCGCCGACATCCTGGAGCGGGTACTGGACAAGGGCGTCGTCATCGCGGGCGACATCCGCATCAATCTGCTCGACATCGAACTGCTCACCATCAAGCTGCGGCTCATCGTCGCCTCCGTCGACAAGGCGAAGGAGATGGGCATCGACTGGTGGGAGGACGACCCGGCCCTGTCCTCCCGCGCCCGCCGGGACGAACTGGCCCGGCGGGACGAACTCGCCCGGGACGAGCTCGCCCGGGAGAACGCCGAGCTGCGTGAGCGGCTGGCGGCCCTGGAAGCCGGCCGGGGGCGGGAGGAGACCACATGACCACGGGACTGCGCTACGTCTACGCGATCTGCCGGCCGTTCAGTGCCCCTCTCCAGTCGCAGCTGTCGGGCGTCGCGGGCGCCCCGCCCCGGCTGGTGCACCACCACGGCCTGGTGGCCGTGGTCAGCACGGTGCCCGAGCGGCATTTCGCCGAGGAGCCGCTGCGGGCCCATCTGGAGGACCTGGACTGGCTCACCGAGACCGCTCGCGCCCACCAGCAGGTGATCGACGCGCTGACGACGGTCACCACTCCGCTGCCGCTGCGGCTGGCGACCGTCTTCCGGGACGACAGCGCCGTCCGCGTGATGATGGAGGCCCGTGAGGACGCCTTCCGGCGCACCCTCGACCGGCTGGCCGGACGGGTCGAGTGGGGCGTGAAGATCTACACGGAGCCGGAGCCGGAGTCCGAGGAGAGCGCCGCACCGCCGCGGCAGCCCGCCTCCGGACGGGACTACCTCCGGCAGCGCCGCTCGCGGGTCCGCGCGAACGAGGACCGCTGGCAAAAGGCCGAGACTTTCGCCACCCGGCTGCACGAAACACTGTCCGCGTACGCCGAGGATTCCCGGCTGCACGCCCCGCAGAATCCCGCGCTTTCCGGCGCCGCCGGGCAGAACGTGCTCAATGCCGCCTATCTCGTGCCGCGGGACCATTCCGAGGAATTCGTGGAACTGGTCGACCGCACCAAGGACGAGGCCTCGGGAATGCGGGTGGAACTCACCGGCCCCTGGGCCGCCTACTCCTTCGTGCGGGACGTCGCGGAGGTCGCGGACGTGCAGGACGAGGGCGACGAGGACGCGGGGAGCGGGGAGGAGCTGCTGTGACCGTCGTGGAACGCCGTGAGATCGCCCTGGTCGACCTGCTCGACCGGCTGCTGGCCGGCGGGGTCGTCATCACCGGCGACATCACGCTGCGGATCGCGGACGTCGACCTGGTCCGCATCGACCTCAACGCGCTGATCAGCTCGGTCAACGAGCAGGTCCCGTCACCGTGGGAGGTATGAGCGACCGTGGGAGGGGACGAGATGACCCAGCCGCAGACCCGGCAGCCCAAGCGGCTCGACCTGGAGCCCGACACCGTGGAACGCGACCTGGTCAAGCTGGTGCTGACCGTCGTGGAGCTGCTGCGGCAGCTGATGGAGCGGCAGGCGCTGCGCCGGTTCGACGCCGGTGACCTGAACGAGGAGCAGGAGGAGCGCATCGGGCTCACCCTGATGCTCCTGGACGACCGCATGACCGAGCTGCGCGAGCGCTACGGACTGCGCCCCGAGGACCTGAACCTGGACCTCGGCCCGCTCGGCCCCCTGCTGCCCCGCGACTGACACCGCACACGAGCCGCACACCTTGTACGCCATGTGAGTACGCCATACGAAGCCGCCCCGGGACCGAAGTCCCGGGGCGGCTTTTCAGGGCTCGTTCACCACCGATACCAGCGTCCCCTGGATCCGGATGCCGTCGTGCCGCGCAGCAGGAATCCGAGTAGCCACAGCACAATGACGATCAGAGCGATCCACCAGAGGATTTTCAGGGCGAATCCGGCGCCGAAAAGAATCAGGGCCAGAAGCAGTACGAGCAGGATGGGAACCATAGTCAGAACCTCCTGGCATACGTGTTGCCGGAATTCCGCGATTCAGACGCTCTTTCTGCACAGAATTTCTCCGTGCAGAACGGCGAACCAGCCGTCCTCCCGCTCGCCCCATTCCCGCCAGGCCTCCGAAACGGCCCGCAGTTCCGCCTCGGTGGCGTGGCCGCCCCCGACGGCGACGTCCGCGTACGCGGAGGCCAGGGTCCGGTCCGCCCACAGGCCGCTCCACCAGGCCCGCTCCTCGGGCGTGGCGAACGTCCAGGTGGCGGAGGTCGTGGTGATGTCGGTCAGCCCGGCCCGCAGCGCCCAGGACTTCAGCCGGCGCCCGGCGTCGGGCTCGCCGCCGTTGGCGCGGGCCACCCGCTGGTACAGCGCCGCCCAGGCGTCCATGCCGGGCGAGGCCGGGTACCAGGTCATCCCGGAGTAGTCGGAGTCCCGTACCGCGATGTAGCCACCCGGCCTGGTGACCCGCTGCATCTCGCGCAGCGCCCGAACCGGGTCGCCGACGTGCTGGAGCACCTGGTGGGCGTGGACGACGCAGAACGTGTCGTCCGGGTAGTCCAGGGCGTGGACGTCCGCCACGGCGAAGTCCACGTTGTCCAGGCCGCGTCCGGCCGCCGTCGCCCGGGCCTGCTCCAGCACCCCGGCCGCCCGGTCGACGCCGGTGACATGGCCGTCGGGGACCAGTTCCGCGAGGTCGGCGGTGATGGTGCCGGGCCCGCAGCCGATGTCCAAGATCTTCATATGGGGCTTCAGCGAGCCGAGCAGATAGCCGGCGGAGTTGGCGGCGGTCCGCCAGGTGTGCGACCGCAGCACCGACTCGTGGTGGCCGTGGGTGTAGACGGCGGTCTCCCGTGCTTCCGGCATGGCTGTGCCCCCTTCTCGGCGTGACGGCCCCGCGGGGCGGCAGACCCCGCGGGCGACATGGTCACCGTACGCCGGATGCCGAATGCTGAGACCATTCGTCTCGGCATCCGGGCTGACGGAACGTCAGTCAAGGCTTGCTCACCGCATCGGGCGGTAGACGGCGAGCGCCTCCGGTTCCTTCTCCAGCGTCACCTCGCCCGCCACCTCCGTGACTTCGCCGTCGTACGCCAGCAGCGTCCCCGGCTCCACGCCCGCGAGCCGCAGCCGGCCGACCGCCACGGCGGCGTGCGCGGGCGAGCGGGTCAGCGGGCCCGCGAAAGCGGCGGCGAGCAGCCGCAGCGCCGGCCGGCGGCCACCGTGCACCACCCGGACGTCGAGCAGCCCGTCGGCCAGGTCCCGGCGGCGGCCCGGCGCGAGGCCCATCCGGTGGTAGGTGCCGTTCCCGGCGAACAGCAGCCACAGCGGGCGCGGCCGGCCGCCCACCTCGGCCTCCAGCGGATGCCGGTCGGCGCGCAGCACCCGCAGCGCCGCCAGCATCCCGGCCGGCCAGCCGCCGATCCGGTGCGACCAGCGCTCGCGTTCGCGCACCAGCTCCGGATAGACGCCCAGGCTGCACGTGTTGAGGAAGATGCCCCGCCGCGCCCCGCACGAGAACCGGCCGACGTCCACCCGCACGCCCTCGCCCTCACGGACGGCCCGGGAGAAGGACCGTACGTCCTCCACGCCCAGGTCGAGGGCGAAGTGGTTGAGCGTGCCACCGGGCAGCACCGCGAGCGGCAGCCCGTGCCGCAGGGCGACCTCGGCGGCGGAGTTCACCGTGCCGTCACCGCCGCACACCCCCAGCACCCGGGCCCGCGCCGCGGCCTTCACCAGCTCGGACGGCACGTCCTCCGGCGCGCACTCCACCACCTCGGCACGCGGCAGCTCCTCGCGCAGCCCGCGCACCCGGTCCGAGGTGCCCGACGCCGTGTTGACGACGACGATCAGTCCCTCGCCCTCCGGCAGCGCCGGCAGCTCGGCGCGCGGCCGGGCGGGCGGCGCGTGCTGGTCGCGGGTCGGCACCATGCCCCGTACGGCGAACGCGGCGCCCACCCCGAGGGCGGCACCCGCGAGGACGTCGCTCGGGAAGTGCACCCCCGTGTAGACGCGGGACATCGCCACCGAGAACGCCACCGGCGCCACGGCGGCACCCCACGCCGGGGACTCCATGGCGACACCGGCCGCGAAGGCGGCCGCCGACGCCGAGTGCCCGGACGGGAACGACGTGGTGATCGGCTGCCGCTTCAGCTGCCGCACCACCGGCACCGGGTCGAGCGCCGGCCGGGGCCGGCGCACCGAGCGCTTGCCGAGGGTGTTGATGGTGGCGGAGGCCAGCGTCAGGGCGGCCAGCCCGCGCGCGGCGGCCCGGCGGCCCCTGGGCGTGCGGCTCGCCGCCATCGCGGCGGCCGTCGCGAACCACAGCACCCCGTGGTTGGCGCCGCGGCTCAGCCGGGGCAGCACGGGCTCGGCGGCCGGCCAGTGCCGTGCGGCGGCGAACTCGAACAGCCGGCAGTCGAGGGCGAGCAGCCGGTCGCGCAGCGGATGCGGGCCGGGCTTCGGGACGGTCAGATCGACGTCTGGGCTCATACAGGGCGGGTACCCTGAAGTGCCCGTTTCCTCTCCGCCCGGCCCGGGCCGGCACCCGGAGGACCGAATGCGCCTGCTCCTCGTCCGCCACGGCCAGACCCCGTCCAATGTGGAGTACCTGCTCGACACCAGGGTTCCGGGGCCGGGCCTGACCGAGCTGGGCGAGCGGCAGGCCGCCGCGCTGCCCGAGGCGCTGGCCGACGAGGACATCGAGGCCGTCTACGCCTCCACCATGCTCCGCACCCAGCTCACCGCCGCGCCGCTGGCCGCCGCCCGCGGGCTTCCCGTACACGTCCGGGACGGCATCCGGGAGCTGTCCGCGGGCGATCTGGAGATGCTGCCCGGCGGCTCCGAGCGGGGCCTGGAGTACATGCGCGTCGTGTTCGCCTGGGCCGCCGGGGACACCGGGCTGCGGATGCCCGGCGGGGAGAGCGGCGCGGAGGCCCTGGCCCGCTACGACGCCGTGGTCGAGGAGGCCGCCGGCGGCGGCGCCGGCACGGTCGCCCTGGTCAGCCACGGCGCGGCGATCCGGATGTGGACGGCGGCCCGCGCGCACAACGTCGATGTGCCGTTCGCCGCCGCGCACCCTCTCGACAACACCGGCGTGGTCGTCCTGGAGGGCTCACCGGCCGACGGCTGGAAGGCCCTCACCTGGGCGGGCGCCACGGTCGCCCCGGCGGGCGAGGGCGGCCCCACCGCCCGGCCCGTCGACACCGGGGGCGCGGGGCCGCAGCGGCCGAACGCCGCCGGATAACGGTTTGCCCCCGCCCGGGTGCCGCCCGCAGAATGCGGCCCCATGGGACATCTGGAAGCAGCACACCTCGAGTACCACCTCCCCGACGGGAGGGCACTGCTCGGCGATGTCTCCTTCCGGGTGGGCGAGGGCGCCGTCGTCGCCCTCGTCGGCCCCAACGGCGCCGGCAAGACCACCTTGCTGCGGCTGATCTCCGGCGAACTCACCCCGCACGGCGGCACCGTCACCGTCAGCGGCGGCCTCGGCGTGATGCGGCAGTTCGTGGGCTCCGTACGGGACGAGACGACCGTCCGCGACCTGCTCGCCTCGGTCGCGCCGCCGCGCATCCGCGAGGCCGCGCAGGCCGTCGACCGGGCCGAGCACGCGATCATGACCGTCGACGACGAGGCCGCCCAGCTCGCCTACGCGCAGGCCCTCGCCGACTGGGCGGAGGCACGCGGCTACGAGGCGGAGACGCTGTGGGACATGTGCACCATGGCCGCGCTCGGCGTGCCGTACGACAAGGCGCAGTTCCGTGAGGTGCGCACCCTCTCCGGCGGTGAGCAGAAGCGGCTGGTGCTGGAGGCGCTGCTGCGCGGCGGCGACGAGGTGCTGCTGCTCGACGAGCCGGACAACTACCTCGACGTGCCCGGCAAGCGCTGGCTGGAGGAGCGGCTGCGGGAGACCCGCAAGACCGTCCTGTTCGTCTCCCACGACCGGGAGCTGCTGGCCCGCGCCGCCGAGAAGATCGTCTCCGTCGAGCCGTCGCCCGCCGGCGCGGACGCCTGGGTGCACGGCGGCGGCTTCGCCACCTACCACGACGCCCGCCGCGAGCGCTTCGCCCGCTTCGAGGAACTGCGCCGCCGCTGGGACGAGAAGCACGCCCAGCTGAAGAAGCTGGTGGTGAACCTGCGGCAGGCCGCCTCGGTCAGCCATGAGATGGCGTCCCGGTACGCGGCCGCCCAGACCCGGCTGCGCAAGTTCGAGGAGGCCGGCCCGCCGCCGGAGCCGCCGCGCGAGCAGGACATCAGGATGCGGCTCAAGGGCGGCCGTACCGGCGTACGGGCCGTCACCTGCCAGGACCTGGAGCTGACCGGCCTGATGAAACCGTTCGACCTGGAGGTCTTCTACGGCGAGCGGGTCGCCGTCCTCGGTTCCAACGGCTCCGGCAAGTCGCACTTCCTGCGGCTGCTGGCCGGCGAGGACGTGGCGCACACCGGCACCTGGAAGCTCGGCGCGCGGGTCGTGCCCGGACACTTCGCGCAGACCCACGCCCATCCGGAGCTGATGGGCAGCACCCTGCTCGACATCCTCTGGCGGGAACACTCCCAGGACCGCGGCGCCGCCATGTCCCGGCTGCGCCGCTACGAGCTCACCGCCCAGGCCGAGCAGACCTTCGACCGGCTCTCCGGCGGCCAGCAGGCCCGCTTCCAGATCCTGCTGCTGGAGCTGGCCGGCGCCACCGCCCTGCTGCTCGACGAGCCCACCGACAACCTCGACCTGGAGTCCGCCGAGGCGCTCCAGGAGGGCCTGGAGGCCTACGAGGGCACGGTCCTCGCCGTCACCCACGACCGCTGGTTCGCCCGCTCCTTCGACCGCTTCCTGGTCTTCGGCAGCGACGGCCGGCTCCGCGAGACACCCGAGCCGGTCTGGGACGAACGGCGCGTGGAGCGGGCCCGCTAGGGCCGCACCCCGCCGCCGTACCCGGCCGCCGCACCCCGCCGCCGCACCCGGCCGGTCAGCTCCAGCGCAGCAGCGCGCCGAGGCCGCCCACCGGGACGTCCTCGCGCTGACCTTCCGCCGCCGGGGCCACCGAGATCGCCGGGGCCGCGGTCGTGACCGCCGAGCGGATCAGCGCGTCGTCGGCGCGGGCCGCCCAGGAGTGCTGCTCGCCGAGGATCTTCAGATCCGTCCGGCGCACCGCCAGCTGGTCCGGATCCTCACCGATCCACACCTGACGGTGGTTGTCGGGGCCGTCCGGGCGCACCAGCAGTTCGTCGATGCGATGCTCGCGCGCCGCCTCGACCAGCGCGGGCACGCCCTCCGCCGCCACCACACGCCCGTCGGCGTCCGGCGCGCGGCCCGCCAGGAACCGCTCCAGCTCGGCGTCCGCGCGGGCCCGCTCATGGTCGGCCCGGGCCTGCTCGACATCGGCGTCCAGAAGCCGGCTGCCCGCTCCGTGCGGGGCCTCGACCACCCGGTCGTGCAGCCGCTGCGGCAGCCGGTCGCGCACCGCGTGCCGCTCACGCTCCTCGCCCACCAGGATCAGCAGGTCGGCCCGCGTCTCCTCCTGGCACACGGCGAGCGCGTCGGCGATCTCCGCCGCGTTGTGCTCCCAGGTGTTCTCCACCCGCAGCTGGAAATGCCGCTCCGACCAGTCGGCCGAGCTGGTGCGGTGCACCGGCCACTGGCGGCCGGAGACCGACCCGATCCGCTCCTGGGTCACCGCGCTGCGCATCTCGAAGTCGGCGCCCTTGCGGTCGATGTACGCCACCACGCACACCGCGTCCTCGCCCTCCAGGTCCAGCAGCGGCGCGGTGCGCGGCAGCGGCGCGTACTCCGCCCAGCTGCCCCGCCGCGGCGGCCGGGCCAGCGAGGGATCGAGGACCACCTCACCCGAGCGGGCGAACAGGGCCCGGCCGTGGGGCTCGGGGGAGTGCCGCAGTTCCTCGATCGCGTCCCGTACGGCGTCGCAGGTCCGCTCGTCCGCGCCCTGGCCCCGCAGATCCCGGGCCATCGCCTCGGCCGTGAGGTGCCGCTGGTGTGCCGTGTCCTCCGCGCGCACCGACAGATCGACGTACACGGAGGCCCACGGGCCCGGATGTTCGTACAGTGGATTCAGGAACGCGAGGTCCATGGCTCCCTCCCGGATGCCTTGGGGGTAGTGCTCCCCGGGCGGGTACCCGAACCGTATGAACGAACACGACGAGCGGGGCACCACGATGACCGGAGTCGACCCGGGGCGGCTGGACGACCAGCAGCTCATGAAAGAGCTGGAGACCATCCACCGCACGCGCCACGACACGCTGCTCTACGGCTCGAACGACGCGCTGCGCGCCCACAACGACCGCATGGCCCAGCTGGAGGGCGAGTATCTGCGGCGCAACCCGCGCCGCTTCGTCTCCGCCTCCCGCACCCGTGACGGCGCCCGCGACCGCGCGGCCAACGCCGACGGCCGCGCCCCGGTCGGCAAGTGGGGCCCCGGGGACCGAGCGGCGAACCGGGAGCCGGCGCCGGGACGGACGCAGTAGCCGCCGCGGGCGCGCACAGAGCGCCGCCGGGAGGCCCGTGCAGGGGCGCTCCCGGCGGCGCGGTTCTGGTGGCGCGGTTCCGGCGGCCGGCGGCCACCGTCAGGCGCTCTCCTTCGCGAACACGTCGAGGAACGTCTCGCAGAACGCCTTCAGGTCGTCCGGCTTGCGGCTGGTGACCAGCTTGCCCGCGCCGCGCTCGCAGACGACGACCTGCTCGTCGACCCAGTCGCCGCCCGCGTTGCGGATGTCGGTCCGCAGGCTCGGCCAGGAGGTGAGTTCCCGGCCCCGTACGACGTCCGCCTCGACGAGCGTCCACGGGGCGTGGCAGATCGCCGCCACCGGGCGGCCCTGGGTGACGAAGTCCCGTACGAACGCCACGGCCTTCTCGTCCAGGCGCAGGAAGTCCGGGTTCGCCACTCCGCCGGGCAGCACGAGCCCGTCGAAGGAGTCGGCCGAGACCTCGCCGACGACCTCGTCCACGGGAAACGTGTCGGCCTTGTCGAGATGGTTGAAGGCCTGGATCTCCCCTGGCTTCGTCGACACGAGCACCGGCTGGTGGCCGGCGTCCGCGGCCGCCTGCCACGGGTCGGTCAGCTCGACCTGCTCGACGCCCTCGGGCGCGGTCAGGAATGCGATGCGCATGATGTCTTCGAGTCCTTTCGCGTCAGTGTGCGAGTTCGTCGGTACGGACGCCATGGGTACCGAGGCGCCTCATACGGCTCCCCGGAGGTCGGGTCCGGCCTCGTGGCCCGCGTCGTCCGGCGCGGCCCGGCTGATGTCGGCGAGCGCGCTGTCCGGGTCCTGCGCCACGGCCAGGTCACCGAGGCTCACCATCCCGACCGGCAGCCCGCGCTCGACCACGGGCAGCCGGCGCACCGCCTTCCGGCGCATCAGCGCCATCGCGGTCGACACCGGGTCGTCCGGGGCCACCACGGCCGGATGCGGGGTGCACACCTGTCCGGCGCTCACGGTCAGCGGGTCGGCGCCCTCGGCGACCGCCCGCACCGTGATGTCCCGGTCGGTGAGCACACCGACCACGTCCTGCCCGTCCGCCACCACCACGTCGCCGATGTCCTGCGAGCGCATCAGCCGCGCCGCTTCGACGAGCGAGGCGTCCGGGCGGACGGCCACCACACCCGGGGTCATCACCTCCCTCACGTAGTCGGCCATCAGGGCGCCTCCCAGCGTTCCCGGCGCACCAGTGCCTCGGCCAGCTCCTGCACGTTGCCGTAGCGCTCCGCGCGGGGCAGCCGCGTCAGCGGCTCGATCAGCGCGTCGGACGCGTGGCCGCGGCGCAGCGCGCCGATCAGCTCGCCCGGTCCCGCCGGGAACGGCTTGCGGCCGAGGACCCGGGCCAGTTCCAGCCGGGTCTCCTCCAGGGAGCCCATCCCCGGTCCGCCCGCCACGCGCAGATCGTCGTCGGCGGAGGGCTCGGGATCGTGCCACTCCTCGGTTCGGGTGGAGTGGCCCGACCGCAGCATGCCCTGCAGTTGGTGCTTCATCTCGTCGTCCCGGTGCACGCTCAGCCGGTCACTGCCTCGCTGCATGTCTCACTCCAGATCCTGGGGTGCGCACCGCGTACCCGAGGAGAGGGGGCCGACACCGGGTTTGCGCGCCCGATCGGGGGAGACCCGACGGTCACCCCCCGCGCCCCGTGACTCGCGGAAGGACACCCGGCCATGGCGATCTTCGCTGTGCTCATCCCGTTCCTGCTGCTCGGCGTGATGCTGGCCCTGGGCCGCTACGAGGAGCTGCTGCTGCCGACGGACCGGGAACCCGAGACGGCGGCCGAGCCGGCCGTGCCGGCCGTCCCGCGCTGACCCGCACCGACCCGCACCGACCCGCGGGAGCGGGCGGCTCAGAACGGGTAGTGGGCGTGCTGGGTGGCCAGGGTGACCCAGCGGGTGTGGGAGAACGCCTCGACGCCCCACCGGCCGCCGAACCTGCCGTACCCGGAGGCCTTGACGCCGCCGAACGGGGCCTGCGGCTCGTCCCCGACGGACTGGTCGTTGATGTGCACGATCCCGGTGCGCACCCGGCGGGCCACGCGCAGTCCATGGGTGCCGTTCTCGGTGATGATGCCGCAGGTCAGGCCGTTCTCGGTGGCGTTGGCGAGGGCGACGGCCTCGTCGTCGCCGGCGAACGTCGCCAGGGTGCACACCGGTCCGAACGCCTCCGCGAGGTGGATGTCCATCTCCTCGGTCACGCCGGTGAGCACCGTCGCCGGGTGCACCGCGCCCTCGGGCTCGCCGCCGCCGGTGAGCGCGGTGGCGCCCTTGGCCACGGCGTCCGCGACCAGCGCGGCGACCCGGCGGGCGGCGTCCTCGCTGACCAGCGGGCCGATGACGGTGCGCGGGTCGGCGGGGTCGCCGGACGGCAGGGCCGCCGCCTTGGCGGTGAACTTGCGGGTGAACTCCTCGGCCAGGCTCTCGTGGACGAGGACACGGTCGGCGGACATGCAGATCTGCCCGGCGTTCATGAACACGCCGAACACGGCGGCGTCCACGGCGTGGTCGACATCGGCGTCGTCCAGGACGATGACCGCGTTCTTGCCGCCCAGCTCCAGCACGGCCGGCTTCAGATGCGTCGCCGCGTGGGCGCCGACGACCCGGCCGACACGGGTGGAGCCGGTGAAGTTGACGGCCCGCACGCGCGGGTCGGCGATCAGCGCCTCGGCGACGACCGCGGCGTCCTCGCGCGCGTTGGTGACCACGTTCAGCACCCCGTCGGGCAGCCCGGCCTCGCGCAGTACGTCGGCGACCAGGTGGCCGCAGGCGATCGGCGCGTCCTCGCTGGGCTTGAGCACGACGGTGTTCCCGGCCGCGAGCGGCGCGGCCACCGCGCGGACACCGAGGATGACCGGCGCGTTCCACGGCGCGAACGCGGCGACCACGCCGAGCGGTTCCCGGACCGCGAGACCGAGCACGCCCTCCTCCTGGGCGCTGAGCACCTCGCCGCGCGGCGCGGTGACACAGGCGCCCGCCTCGCGCAGCGTCTGCGCGGCGAGCATGACGTTGAAGTGCGCCCAGGGCCGGGTGGCGCCCACCTCGTGGGCCATGAGCTCGGCGACCCGCTCGGCGCGGGCGTCGAGCAGGTCGGCGGCCTTGAGGAAGATCGCACGGCGGGCGAAGGGGCCGAGCGCGGCCCACGCCTCGAACGCGGCGTCGGCGGCGGCCACGGCCCGCTCCACGTCCTCCGGTCCGGCGGCGGCCACCGTCGCGTACGTGTCCCCGGTGAAGGGGCTGGTGTCCGCGGTGGTGCGGCCGGAGGCAGCGGGAGTCTCCTTGCCGCCTATGAGGAGGTCACGGGTGACGGTCATCGGAGGAGCCCTTCGCGTGTTCGCCTGGTGAACAGTGGTTCACTTCGCCGTTCCGGCGAGTCTGCGGCTGCCGGGAACCGCCTGTCAATGGACGACGCGAGGCATTGACGTCCGCTGTGCGGGCGACGACACTCGCTGCACTCACCGGTGAACCAAGTTTCACTATGCGAACGACCGGTGTGGCCCCGCATCCGCTCTCCCGTATCACCCAGGGACAGACATGACCTCATCCGCCGCCCCCGGCAAGGACGCCGCCGACGGCCGCCCCGCCCACACCTTCCGCTCCGTCTTCCCCGTGCTCGCCCTGTGCTGGCTCGCCGTCTTCTTCGACGGCATGGACGTCAACATCTACGGCGCGGTGATGCCGTACATGCTCGACGACCCAGGGCTCGGCCTGACCGCCTCGGACGCCGGCACCATCGGCAGCTGGACCACCTTCGGCATGCTGATCGGCGCGCTGCTCGCCGGGAACGTCACCGACTGGCTCGGCCGCCGGCCCATGCTCGTCGGCAGCGTGACGCTGTTCTCGCTCGGCTCCGCGCTGTGCGCCGCCGCCGGCAGCGCGGGCACGTTCGGCGCCGGACGGTTCGTCGCGGGCCTCGGCCTCGGCGGGCTGATGCCGCTGTGCCTGGCGATGGTGCTGGAGTTCGCCCCGCCGCGCCGGGCCGCGCTCACCACCGGCCTGCTGATGACCTCGTACCACGCGGGCGGCATGGCGGCCACCGGCCTCGGCATGACCCTGGCGCCCGCCGCGGGCTGGCGCTGGGTCTTCTGGGCGGGCGTCCTGCCGGCCGTCGTGGCCGTCCCGCTGCTGCTGCGGCTGCTGCCCGAGTCACCGGTCGTGCTGCTGGCCCGCGGCCGCCGCGAGGAGGCCGTCGCCGTCGCCGACCGCTACGGCCTGCCCCGCCCCGTCCCCGTCGTCGCGCCCGCCGCCGGCGCGAAGGGGCGCCTGGCCGCCATCCGCGAACTGTTCCGCCCCGAGGCCCGCTTCGCCACCCCGCTGCTGTGGCTGGCGTCCTTCTGCGGGCTGCTGCTGGTCTACGGCGTCTCCACCTGGCTGCCGCAGATGATGCGCTCCTCCGGCTACGGCCTGGACTCCTCGATCAGCTTCCTGATGGTGATCAACGCGGGCGGCATCGTCGGCATGCTCGTCGCGGGCCGCACCGCCGACCGCTTCGGCGCCGTCCGGGTCTCGGCGATCTGGTTCCTGCTCACCGCCGCCGGCGCCCTGCTGCTCCAGGCGCATCTGCCGCTCGGCGTGACCTACGTGGTCGTCGCCGTCACCGGTGTCTGGCTGTTCAGTGCCCAGGTCATGGTCTACGCCGCCACCGGCACCGTCTACCGCGACAGCGAGCGGGCGGCCGGGCTCGGCTGGGTCACCGGCATCGGCCGCACCGGCGCGATCGTCGGCCCCTGGCTGATCGGCGTCCTCGCCCAGGGCGGCAACGAGAGCTGGGGCTTCACCACCTTCGCCCTCACCGGCGCGGTCGGCGCCCTGGCCATCGCGCTGGTGCCGCTCGCCCGCCGCCTCGGCGACCGGCGCGCCGGGACACCCACCACCGCGACCGCCCGGGCCTGACGGCCTCAGAGCGCCGGCACCTCGGTGAACCGTCCGGCGATGTGCAGATCGGCCTCGATCCCGGTCACCGCGGCCCGCAGCTCGGGCAGCACCTCGGCGACACAGGCGTCGGCGGTGCGGTGGCTGGCGTGCATGGCCACGTTGGCGGCGGCCACCACGGTGCCGGAGCGATCGCGCACCGGCACCGCGATCGAGCGCAGGCCGACCTCCAGCTCCTCGTCGACCAGGGCGTAGCCGTCCTGCCGCACCCGGTGCAGCAGGGCGGCGAGGTCGTCCGGGTCGGTGACGGTGTGCGCGGTGAGCGGGACGAGATCGGTGCGGGCGAGGCGCACCGCGCGTGCGGTGGACGGCAGCCCGGCGAGCAGCACCCGGCCCATCGAGGTCGCGTACGCCGGGAAACGGGTGCCGACCGTGATGTCGGCGGTCATGATCCGCCGGGCCGCCGCGCGGGCCGTGTAGCGCACGTCGTCACCGTCGAGCACGGCCAGCGAGGCGGAGTCGTGCAGCCGCTCGGCGAGGGCGGCCAGGTGCGGGGCGGCGATCCGCGACAGCGTGGTCCGCGACAACGGTGCGAAGCCCAGCGCCAGCACGTGCGGCGTGAGGCGGAAGGTGCGCCCGTCCTGCCGTACGTAGCCGAGGTGTTCGAAGGTGATCAGGGCCCGGCGGGCGGTGGCCCGGGCGAGCCCGGTGGCCTCGGCGACGGCGGTCAGGGTGAGCGCGCCGCGGCCCTCGCCGAAGGCGGTCAGCACGGTCAGCCCGCGCGCCAGCGACTCGTTGAACGTGCGGCCCAGCTCCTGCTTCGAGGCGCCGGTCCAGGAGGCGAGCCCCGACGGGCCGGGCGCGTGCGGGACGCCGGCCGGGGCCCGGCCCAGCTCCCGCTCCATCGCGGTGACGGCCGCCCGCAGCCGCGGCAGCAGCCGCTCGCGCAGCGACCCCACGCTGTGCCGGCTGGTGTGACTGACCACGCTCGCCGCGCAGACCACCTCGCCGTCCGGGCCGTGCACGGGCGCGGCCAGCGCGATCAGGCCGGGTTCGATCAACTGGTCGTCCAGCGCCCAGCCCCGCTCGCCGGCGAGCGCCACCGCGGCGGCGAACTCCGCCTCCGAGGGGCGCTCCGCCGTCCGGCGCGGCGGAAGCGCCGGAAAGCCCTCCTCGGCGGGGTCGGCGGCGCGCCGGTCGCGCCAGCGCGCCCACTCCGCCTCGCTCCAGCGGACCGCGAACAGCGCGCCGGGCGCGGTGCGTTCGGCGGGCAGCGGATCGCCGATCCGGAAGCTCACGGACATGGTGCGGCGCCGGGTGGTCTGGTGGATGAACCGGATGCCGTCACCGTCGGGCACCGCGAGGGACACCGACTCGTCCAGCTCGTCGGCGAGCGCGTGCGCGGCCGGCCCGAGCAGGGCGGGCAGCCGCAGCGCGCCCAGGTAGGCGTTGCCCAGCTCCATCAGCCGGGGCGCGAGCAGCACGGTCCGCCCGTCGAGGCGGACGTACCCCATGCGGGCCAGGGTGCCGACGACCCGGTCCAGGGTGGAGCGGGCCAGGCCCGTCGCCCGCTCCAGGTCGGCGAGGGTGAGCACACCGTCGGCGTCGGTGAGCCGGCGCAGCACGGTGAGGCCGCGCATCAGCGGCGCGACGGCCTCCGCCGGCACCGCCTCGGTGGGCTCCGCGGTCGGGGCGTGGGTCGGGGGCATGGCGTGCTCCGTGCTCCGTGCTCGGGTCGGGATCGGGTGAACGCTAACGCGTGGCGGGCCGCCGTGCGCACGGCCGGGGGTGTTGACACCCGAGGCGCGGGCGAAGAGACTGCGGCCGACAAGAGTGAAGAATACTTCACTATGCGAACAACGCGTACTCACCACCGTCAACACAGGAAAGGGGCTGCGCCATGACGTACCCGAGCCGCACCCGTGTGGGCATCGTCGGCGCCGGACCCGCGGGACTGCTGCTCGCCCGGCAGCTGCACCGGCAGGGCATCGACTGCGTCGTCCTGGAGAGCCGGGACCGCGCCTACGTCGAGCAGCGCCAGCGCGCCGGGATCCTGGAACAGGGCACCGTGGACGCCCTGCGCGAGGTCGGCGCCGCGGACCGGCTGGAGCGCGAGGGCATGCCGCACGACGGCATCGAGCTGCGCTTCGACGGCCGCGCCCACCGCGTCGACTTCCCCTCCCTGACCGGCGGACGCAAGGTGTGGGTCTACGCCCAGACCGAAGTCGTCAAGGACCTCGTCGCACTCCAGCTCAAAGAGGGCCCTACGCTGCTGTTCGAGGCCCAGGCGCTCGCCGTCGAGGGCGCGGACACCGACAGCCCCGTCATCCGCTACACCCACGCCGGCGCCGAGCACACCCTCACCTGCGACTGGGTGGTCGGCTGCGACGGCTACCACGGAGTGACCCGGCGCGCCGCGCCCGAGGGCACCCTCACCACGTACGAACGCACCTACCCCTACTCCTGGTTCGGCATCCTCGCCGACGCCCCGCCCGCCTACGACGAGCTGATCTACGCCCACTCCGAGCACGGCTTCGCCCTCGCCAGCATGCGCTCCCCGCAGGTCAGCCGGCTCTACCTGCAAGTCCCCAACGGCACCGACCCCGACGACTGGTCCGACGAGCGGATCTGGGACGAGCTGGACCGGCGGCTGGGCGCCGACGGCACCTGGCGGCTGAACCGCGGACCCATCACCGCGCGGTCGGTGCTGCCCATGCGCAGCTCGGTGACCGAGCCGATGCGCTTCGGCCGGGTCCTGCTGGCCGGCGACGCCGCGCACATCGTGCCGCCCACCGGCGCCAAGGGCCTCAACCTGGCCGCGGCCGACGTGGTGGTCCTGGCCCGCGCCTTCGCCCACCTGCACACCACCGGCTCCACCGCGCTGCTGGACGCCTACTCCGACACCTGCCTGCGCCGGGTGTGGCGCGCGGAGCACTTCTCGTACTTCATGACCTCCACGCTGCACACCGACCCGGCACAGTCCCCCTTCGACACCCGCCTCCAGCTCTCCCAGCTGGACCGCGTCACCACCTCCCCGCACGCCGCGGCCGAACTCGCGGCCAACTACGCGGGACTGCCGATGAGCTGAGCCGGGCGTGACGGGCCGCCGTCCAGGGCGGCCCCCGGCTCCTGGAGGACGCCGGCCCCCGAGGCGTCTCCCGGTGCCGCCGCGCGGTGGCGTCTCCCGGTGCCGTCAGGAGTCGGTGCTCTCCGCCGGCTCCTGTTTCGTCAGCCCGGACCGCAGCCTCTTCGCGGCGGGTCTCACCTTGTCGTTCCAGAAGGGCTTGACATGGGGAGCGACGAGAAGGGCACCCACGACGACTCCGCCGATCGCCAGCACCTTCCAACCGGGCTGAGAGTCGTCGTCATCGCCGCTGCCTCCGGGGTCCGCGAAGGGCTCGTACGGCGAAGTGCCCTCCGCAGTGCCCTCTTCCTCGGCGGGAGAGATTCCCGCGTCGACGCCTCCGTGGCCGGCCTCCATGTCGGCCCTGAGCGCCGCTGCGGTCTCGTCGCTCCAAGTGCGGGTCTCCCAACTCGGGTTGTACTGCGCGTACCCGCCCGTGCCACGCGAGTGGTACGTCTCCTCCCCGTACCGCTGCCCCTTCTCGGTGAGCCCGTACGCGCCCGGGCTTCCGTACAGGTAGCCATGGTCCTTGAGGAGCTCGTTCATCTCGCGTGCCGTTCGGCCGAACTCCTGGCCCAGCACCCGTGCCGACTTCCCCATCGATCAGCGCCCCTCTTCCCCTCGGCAGCGGCCTGCGCGAAGGCGTGCATCGTATCCAGCGGGGCGGTCGGTCGGCTCGGTGTTCCGCCGGGGTGCCGGACGCTGATCCTCCTGGCCACCGTCGTCAGGCGCGGGGCGACCCGCGTCGTCGCGTCCAGGGCACCCCGCAGGCGTGGGTCCCGGCGTCACGGGACGACACCTCGGCGACAGCGACCCGGCGCTGAGCGGTCCGACCGTGCAGCACCGGCAGCCCGCCGGCAGGTCGCCCCACTTGACATGTGGTCAGGTGGGGATCTGTCACCAGCCGTCCGCCTCGGCCCGAGCGGTCGTTCAGGCCGAGGTCCGGGCGGTCGCGCGTGCGTTCGTTCCCCGGTGAGCGGGCCTACTTCCGCTCCCGCCCCGGCAGGAACTCCTGCACCTTCGCCTTGAACCCCTGCTTGACCATCGACCCGCGGTCCGCGTCGCCCTTCAGGATCGCCGCGGCCGTGGCCTCCATCTGCTCCCAGGTGGCGTGCGGCGGGACCGGCGGCACGGCCGGGTCGGTCAGGAACTCGATCACCGCCGGACCGTCCGCCGCCAGCCCGGCCCGCCAGGCCGCCTCGACGTCCTCCGGCTTCTCCACCCGGATACCGGTCAGCCCCAGCGAACGGGCGAACGCGGCGTACTGCACGTCCGGCAGCTCCTGCGACGGCAGGAAGGACGGCGCGCCACCCATGGCCCGCATCTCCCAGGTGACCTGGTTCAGATCGCGGTTGTTCCACACCCCGATCACCAGCCGCGGATCCTCCCACTGGTCCCGGTACTTGGCCGCCGTGATCAGCTCCGCCAGCCCGTTCATCTGCATCGCCCCGTCACCGACCAGCGCGATCGCGGGCCGGTCCGGGTGGGCGAACTTCGCGCCGATCGCGTACGGCACCCCGCAGCCCATGGTCGCCAGCGTTCCCGACAGCGAGCCCCGCATCCCCGGGCGCATGGTCAGATGCCGGGCGTACCAGTTGGCGACCGAGCCCGAGTCCGAGGTGACGATCGCGTCGTCCGGCAGCAACGGGTCCAGCGCCCGCGCCACCTGCTCCGGGTTGACCGGGTCGGCGGAGACCGCGGCCCGGCGCTCCATCACATCCCGCCAGCGCCGTACGTTGTCGCACACCGTGTCGAACCACTCGCGGCCGCGCGCCTCCTCCGACATCAGCATCGGGATCAGCCGCCGCAGCGTCTCCTTCGCGTCACCGACCAGGTTCACCTCGTACGGGTAGCGCATCCCGATCATGTGCGGATCGAGGTCGATCTGGACACCGCGCGCCTTGCCGAACTCCGGCAGGAACTGCGAGTACGGGAACGAGGAGCCGATCGTCAGCAGGGTGTCGCAGTCCCGCATCAGCTCGTACGACGGCCGGGTGCCCAGCAGGCCGATCGAGCCGGTGACGTACGGGAGTTCGTCGCTCAGGACGTCCTTGCCGAGGAGCGCCTTGGCCACGCCCGCGCCGAGCAGTTCGGCGATCCGCTCCACCTCGGCACGCGCCCCGGCCGCGCCCTGGCCGACCAGGATCGCCACCTTGTCGCCGGAGTCCAGGATCTCCGCCGCCCGCCGCAGCGACTCCTCCGACGGCACCGAGGTCCACTCGCTGCGGTCCAGGCTGGACGGCACCATCTTGAACTCGTGGGTGGGCGGCGAGTAGTCCAGCTCCTGGACGTCGCCCGGGATGATGACCGCGGTCGGGCAGCGGCGCGCGTACGCGGTGCGCAGCGCCCGGTCCAGCACGTTCGGCAGCTGCTCGGGGACCGTCACCGTCTCCACGAACTCCGAGGCGACGTCCTTGAACAGCGTGTGCAGGTCGACCTCCTGCTGATAGGAGCCGCCCATCGCGGTGCGGTGCGTCTGCCCGACGATCGCCAGCACCGGCACATGGTCCAGCTTGGCGTCGTACAGGCCGTTCAGGAGGTGGATCGCTCCCGGTCCCGACGTGGCCGCGCACACTCCGACCCGGCCGCTGAACTTGGCGTAGCCGACGGCCTGGAACGCGGACATCTCCTCGTGCCGCGACTGCACGAATTGCGGCCGGTTCCCGGCCCGGCCCCAGGCGGCGAGCAGACCGTTGATGCCGTCGCCGGGATACCCGAAGACGTGCTCCACACCCCATTCGCGCAGCCGTTCGAGGACATGGTCGGCGACCTTCGTGCTCATGGACGGACCTCCCGGAGATGACGGACGTGGTCGGCAGCTGCCCGAGTCACCCCGCGAGGCCGTGGAAAACCTCCGGGTCACCCGGCGGGACGACCCCGCGTTTGCCCGCCGGGGCGCAGGGCAGGCGCACCTCAGTGCTTCGGACCGGAGGCACCCCCGTGGCGGACGGCCGCATGTCGCCCCCGGTGCGTCTCCTCCGGACCGCGCGCCCGCTCCCACGGTGACCGTCCCACCCAGAACACCCCACAAGGGAGTTGTGGCGCACCATGCGAACCCCAGCGAGCACCCGGCACCATCCGCACGACGACGCTCCCGACACCGCGGACGCGTTCCGCCGGCTCGCCGCCCTGCCCCCCGGACCCGAGCGCGACGCGCTCCGCGACCGGATCGTCGAGGCCTGGCTGCCCATGGCCGACCGGATCGCCGCACGCTTCCGCAGTCGCGGGGAGAACCTGGAGGACCTGCGGCAGGTCGCCGCGCTCGGACTGGTGAAGGCCGTCGACCGGTACGACCCCGAACTCGGCAACGCCTTCGAGAGCTACGCCGTCCCCACCGTCACCGGTGAGATCAAGCGCCACTTCCGGGACCACATGTGGACCGTGCACGTGCCGCGCCGGGTGCAGGAGCTGCGCAACCGCGTGCGGTCCGCCTGCCAGGAGCTGTCCCAGACGCCCACCGGACAGCGGCCCGGCGTCCCCGAGATCGCCGCCCACCTCGGGCTGCCCGAGGACGACGTACGGGCCGGTCTCGAGGCGCTGGAGAGCTTCAGCGCGCTCTCGCTCGACGCCGAGCTGTCCGGCGGCGAGGACGGCTTCTCCCTGGGCGACGCGCTCGGCGGGCCGGACCCCGCGCTGGACACCGTCGTCGACCGCGAGGCCGTCCGCCACCGGCTGGCGGCGCTTCCCGAGCGGGAGCGCGAGATCCTGTACCTGCGCTTCTTCGGCGACATGACGCAGAGCCGGATCGCCGAGGAGATGGGCATCTCCCAGATGCACGTCTCCCGACTGATCAGCCGCAGCTGCCGACGCGTCCGGGAGCAGGTCCTTGGCGGAGCGTGAGCCGGAGGACGGGCGCGGGGGTCCGTCGGGTGGACCCGGCCGCCCCGCACCCGGACCCGACCGTGCGGGAGGTGGGTCCGGCCGTCAGGCCGGTGTGGGGCGGGTGGCGGCGGTGGTGTGGCTGGTCGCGGGCGTCGGGCGCATCGTCACCCTGTTGCTCCGGTTCTTCCCGCGAATGGGTGTCGGCCGCGCGCGGTGCGGGTGGGCAGCGGATGTGATGGCTGGGTGTCCGCCGTTGCCTTCCGGGCTGGGAGTCCGCCATGCGTCGCGCCGCTCGTGTCCTGTCCGTCGTCGTGCTGACCGCGGCCGTGGTGGGTGGCGGTGCCTCGACGGTGACCGCCGAACCCGCCGCCGAGGTGAGCCCCAGCCGGGTCGCTCCGGGCGGGACCGTCACCGTGGCGGTGAGCTGCGACCCGCTCGGCGGCACGGCGCCGGAGGTCATGGAGGCCACCTCGCAGGCCTTCGAGGACGGGATGACCGAACTCCTGCTGGTCGAGGGGAACGACGACGCGCTCTCCGGACCGGCCTACGAGGGCACCGCGCTGATCGTCCTTCCCGAGGACATCGAGGGCGTGGACACCGGCAGCGAGGGCTCGGCCTGGACCGTGGACGGCACCTGCCCGGCCGCGCCCGGCGGGCAGGGCAAGCCGTGGAGCGCCACCTTCACCGTCTCCTCGCAGAGCGGCCACCCCACCCCGCACCCCTCGAAGGGCGGCCACACCCCGCCCCCCTCGTCCCACCACTCCTCGCACCCCTCGCCCGCCTGCCCCGAACCGAAGGACACCCGCTGCGGCACGGCGGTCGTCCAGCGCGGCGTGCGGGCCGGCAAGGGCGGCGCCTTCGCCGGCTCCGTGCCCGCCTTGGTGCTGGGCGGGCTGCTGATCGCCGGCGCCGTCGGCGGTGCCGTCTACCGGCTGCGACCCAAGGGCTCCCGGCCCGACGCCTGACCCGGTGACCCGCTGGGTACGCACAAGCGCGAGGGCCCGATCCGCACCGCACGACCCGGGACATCACCCACGGACCAGGGAGCAGGCCACGAGCGAGCACGACGGGACGGTGAGACGGCACGACGCCGACGGCAGCGCGGAGGACCCCATGCGGACGGAACCCGAAGGCCACGGCCCCGTCCGCTACGGGCCGCCACCGCCCGGCGACGGGCTGCCCGTGCTGCCGGAACTGGCCGGCGTCCTCGCCGCGGCGGCGCACCGCGGCGGCCCCGAACCCGTCGGCGGCGGCCCCGCCCTGCTGGAGGCCGGCTGCGGCTACTGGGCCCGGCGCGGCCTCGCCACCGCCCCCGAGCACACCGTGGCCGCCCCCGGCGCTCCCGCCGTCCTGCTGGCGCTGACCGCCGCGCTCGGCGGTGACGTCCTGGTGCCGCGGCCCTGCGCCGCCTGGTGGGCGCCGTACGCGCGGCTGCTCGGCCGGCCCGTCTTCCACGTCGCCACCCCGGCCGAGTGCGGCGGCGTACCCGACCCGTACGCCCTGCTGGAGACCGTGCGCCGGGTGCGTGCCGAGGGCGGCGACCCGCGGCTGCTGGTGCTCTCCGTCGCCGACGACCCGACCGGCACCGTCGCCCCGCCGGAGGTGCTGCACGAGGCCCTGGAGGCCGCCGCGGGCGAAGGGCTGCACCTGGTCAGCGACGAGACCTGGCGCGACACCGTGCACGACCCGCACGAGACGGTGCTGTTCAGCCCCGCCGAGATGCTGCCGGACCGGGTCACCGTCGTCACCGACCTCGCCGGTGCGCTGCTGCCGCCGGGCTGGCCCGCCGCCGTCGCCCGCTTCCCCGCCGGTCCCACCGGGGACGGCCTGCGCGCCCGGGTGCTCGACGTGTTCACCGCGCTCGACGCCCGGATCGCCTCCCCGGTGGCCGCCGCGGCCGCCTACGCCCTCGGCGAGCCGGAACCGGTCACCGAGCGGGTCACCGCCGCCGTCCGCCTGCACGCGCGCGTGGCCGACGCGATGCACCGGACGGTCGTCGCCGCCGGCGGGCTCGCCCTGCCGCCGCGGGCCGGCCGCCATCTCTACGCCGACCTGGGGCCGCTCAGGTCCGCGCTCACCGCGCGCGGCGTGACCGACGCACAGGAACTGGAGGACTACCTCACCACCCGGCTCGGCATGCCCGCGCCCGGCGGCCACCGCTTCGGCGACGACCTCGGCGCGCTGCGGGTCCGGCTGTCCACCGGCGCCCTGCTGGGCGGCTCGGACGCCGACCGCGCGGAATCCCTCCGCTCACCCGCGCCGCTCGAACTGCCACACCCGCACCGCTCGTTGATCACCTTGAGGTCCGTCCTCGGTGACCTCCGCGACGACGCTCAGCGATGGGAGCCTCCGCGATGACGCAGCAGTCCGAGTCGGCCGGGAGCACAACGGCCCGGGAGGCCGGCGACCCGGCGGCCGCCGCCCCCCTCGCGCCCCTGTCACCACCGCTCGCCGCACCGCGCCCGCCGGGGGAGCGCAGGGTCTGGCCGCGCTCCTTCCACGACCGGCTGACCGCCCCGCTGCCCGGCATCAAGGCCCTCGCCCGTTTCGCCCGCGAGGGCGCCGTGCGGCCCGGCAAGGAGGGCCTGGCCGACATCCCACGGCTGCCGTACGCCCCCGCACCGCTGCCCCGCGTGGACGCCCGCACCCTCGCCGTCACCTGGGCCGGACACGCCAGCTGGGTGGTGCGCGTCGGCGGGCTCACCGTGCTCACCGACCCGGTCTGGTCCCGGCGCATCATCGGCACCCCCGCGCGGATCACCCCCGTCGGCGTGCCCTGGAGCGAGCTGCCCCGCGTGGACGCGGTCGTCATCAGCCACAACCACTACGACCACCTCGACGCGCCCACGCTGCGCCGGCTGCCGCGCGAGACACCGGTGTTCGTCCCCGCCGGACTGGGCCGCTGGTTCCGCCGCCGGCGCTTCACCACCGTCACCGAACTGGACTGGTGGGAGGCGTCCGAAGTGGGCGGCGTCCGCTTCGACTTCGTGCCCGCCCACCACTGGTCCAAGCGCAGTCTGACCGACACCTGCCGCTCCCTGTGGGGCGGCTGGGTGCTCACCGCGCCCGACGGCCGGCGCGTCTACTTCGCCGGCGACACCGGCTACGGCCACTGGTTCGGCCGTATCGGGCGCCGCTACCCCGGCATCGACCTCGCCCTGCTCCCCATCGGCGCCTACGACCCCCGCTGGTGGCTCAGCGACGTCCACTGCGACCCGGAGGAGGCGGTCGCCGCCGCCCAGGACCTCGGCGCCCGCCGGATGGCCCCCATGCACTGGGCCACCTTCGTCCTGTCCGCCGAACCGGTCCTGGAACCCCTCACCCGCGTCCGCGCGGCCTGGCAGGAGGCGGGTCTGGCCCGCGAGGACCTGTGGGACATGCCGGTGGGCGGTTCCCGCCTGCTGGAGTGAAGCACGCGCGCCGCCGGGTCCCCACCGGACGCCGGGAACCCCGGCCGCCACCGCCCCCACCTTCACCCCCCGGTCCCCGCCCCCCGCAGCCGCCGCCACACCCCCGGGGCCACGCTGATCAGCAGGGTCAGGACGATCGCGGCGAGCACGCCCTCCCAGGGCTCCGGGAAGAGGGAGCCGCCGAGGATGCCGATCAGCTGGTAGGTCACCGCCCAGGCGAGGCACGCGGGCAGATTGCCGCGGGCGAAGCGGCGCAGCGGCCATTCGGCGACCAGGCAGGCCAGCATCACCGGCAGCCGGCCGGCGGGTATCAGCCGGGACAGCACGAGCACCGCCACACCGTGCGCGGCCAGCTTCTCCTGGGCCTGGGCCAGCCGCTCCTCGGGCGCCCGGTTGCGGATCGCGGCGAGCCAGCGCGAGCCGTTCCTCGACCGCATCCCACGCCGCCCCAGCCAGTACAGCGTGATGTCCCCGAGGAACGCGGCCAGCGACGCCGTCACGAACAGCAGCGCCAGCGAGAACGGCGCCGCCCGATGGAACGCCACCACCGCCGCCGAACTGACCAGCGCCCCGGTGGGCACCACCGGAACCAGCGCCCCGAGCAGCACGAGCACGAACAGCGTCGGATAGCCGAAGGCCTGCTGGGTGGAGGCGGGCGACACCGCCTCGAACCAGCTCACCCTGCGACCTTCGGCCGCACGCTCTCGCCGTGCGCGAGCCGGTGCACGGCCACCCCGGGCGCCCGCTCGGCCGCCAGCCGGACGAACTCGTCGCCGGGCGCGTGGAACTCGTGGGGGCGCACCGCGTCCATCCCGATCGGCCAGTACGTGCCGTAGTGCACCGGCACCGCGCTGAGCGGCGCCAGCCGGGCCAGCGCCTGCGCGGCCCGCCCGGCGTCCAGATGCCCGTCGCCGAGGTACGGCCCCCAGCCGCCCACCGGCAGCAGCGCCACGTCGACCGGCCCCGCCTCCTCGGCCATCGCGTCGAACAGCCCGGTGTCCCCGGCGAAGTACGTCCGTGCCTCGCCCTCGACGACGTAGCCGAGCGCGGGGGAGCGGTGCGGGCCGAGCGGCAGCCGCCGCCCGTCGTGCAGCGCGGGCACGGCTCGCACGACCAGATCGCCGACCGTCACCCGGTCACCGGGCGCCACCTCCGTCATCCGCAGATGAGTGAGCCGGCGCAGTCCCGGCACCGCCCGTGGTGCGCCCCGGGGCACGAGCAGGCGCGTGCCCGGCGCGAGCCGCGCGAGCGACGGCACGTGCAGATGGTCGGCGTGCAGATGCGAGACGACCGCGACGTCCGCGCGCCATGCCTCCGGCGGGGGCAACGCCCCGCGCCGGCGCCGCAGATGCGCGAGCCGGCGTGCGAACAACGGATCGGTGAGCACACGTACGTCCGAATCCTCGACCGTGCAAGTGGCGTGACCCCACCAGGTGATCTCCACCGGCACCTCTTTGCCTCCTTCGCGCGACTCCCCGAAGCCTACGGGCAGGAGTAGGGTCGGCGGCGAAACCCTAAGGTGAGGGGGACGCCATGGGAGAAGGCCCCGGGCCGGTCCGCGTCACGGCGATCGCCAGTCTGACGCCACTGGAGGAACTGGACGTCGACCCCTTCCTGGTGGACTCCCGCAGCCAGCACGCCATGTGCGCCCACTGGGCCGCCGAACGCGGCTACGTCGTCACCCGCGAGCTGCTGGTGCGCGCGCTGCGCCCGGACCACTGTCTGCTGTGGGACGGGGTGCGGCCCGGCTTCGACCTGTTCGTCGCCCCCAGCCGCCGGGTGCTGGAGAGCGCCCTTGCGAACGTCGAGGAGTTCACCGCCGAGTGCGCCCGGCGCGGAGTGCGGGTGGAGACCGTGGGCCGCGCGGAGCCCTGCTACGACGCCCAGATGAAGGCCCGCGTCCACCGCAGGCTGTCGATGCCGACGGCCGGGTACGACGGCCGCTAGGCCGTGTCCGCGAAGTCCCTCCTGCCCCGCGACGCCTGGCACGCACTCTCGCCGCACCGGACACCGTCCCGAGTACGCCCGGTACGAGGGACCCCGTCCGGCACGCCGAGAGCACGCACCAGACGCCGCAAGCCCGCCCTCGGGCGGACGAAGGGACTTCGCGGACACGGCCTTAGGACCCGCCCCGGCCCGCGCCCCCGCCTGCCCCCGGTCCACCCCCGTACCGCCCCCGGCCTGCCCCGGTCCGCCCCCGGCCCGCGTCGGCCGGTGTGACACGCTGGGGTCAGGCCCGCACCGGACCACGGGCCGGGACGTGAGGTGTGCGGGGCGTGCGTGCGGGGCGTTGGCGGCGGGTGGCCAGTCAGGCCGGGCGGAGCATCGCCGTCTGGGGGGTCAGCACGGTCACCATGCTGCTCCTCGCCGGGCTGCTGCCGGACTTCCGGCTCCGCTCGGCGGACGGCGACAGCGCCACCGACATCGCCGTGACCGCCGCGTTCGGCGCCGGCGCCTTCGGTCTGCTGTCGGCCCTGGTGTGGCCGCTGCTCGTACGGCTGCTGCTGCTGGTTCCCGCGCTCGTCCTCGGACTGCTGGTGTTCGCGCTCAACGGGGCGCTGCTGCTGCTCGCGCTGCGTCTGAACCCGGCGGAGCGGGGCGCCGCCGCCCCGGAGACCGCGGTGGTGGTGGCCGCCGTGATGTCCGCGGTCGCCTCCGCCACCGGCGCCGCGCTGGCGGTCCGCGACGACGACGCCTACCGGCGCCGCCTGTACCGCCTCGCCGACCGCCGCCGCCGCAGACTGCCGCCGGGCCCGGCCACGCCCGGCACCGTCTTCCTCCAGCTCGACGGCGTCGGCCACGACGTCCTCGTGGACGCCGTCGGCAAGGGCCTGATGCCGACGGTCGCCCGCTGGCTCGGCGGCGACGGGCGCGACGACGGCCGGCCCGGCACCGCCGCCACCCACCGCCTCACCCCGTGGCGCACCGACTGGTCCAGCCAGACCGGTGCCAGCCAGCTCGGCATCCTGCACGGCAGCACCTTCGACGTCCCCGCCTTCCGCTGGTACGAGAAGGACACCCAGGAGGTGATGGTCAGCAACCGGCCGACCAGCGCCGCCGAGCTCCAGCGCCGTGCCGTCGTGCGCACCGGCGACGGCGGACTGCTCACCGCGGACGGCGCGAGCCGCGGCAACCTGTTCGGCGGCGGCGCCGACGAGCAGGCGCTGGTGCTGTCCATCGCCACCCGGCGGCGCAGCCGGGAGAACCGCTCCCGCGCGGGGTACTTCGCCTACTTCTCCGACCCCGCCAACGCCGTGCGCACCGCCCTGTCCTTCGTCGCCGAGGTGGGCCGGGAGATCGGCCAGTCCACCCGGGCCCGGCTGCGCAAGCAGCGCCCCCGGGTCTCCCGCGGCGGGCTCTACCCGTTCGTCCGCGCCTTCGCGACCGTCGTCGAACGCGACGTCGTGGTCGCCGCGGTCATGGGCGACATGCTCGCCGGCCGCACCGCCGTCTACGCCGACCTCGTCGCCTACGACGAGGTCGCCCACCACTCCGGCCCGTTCAGCCGGGACGCCGAGCAGGTCCTCCAGCGCCTGGACCGGGCGGTGGCGCTGATCGAGAAGGTCGCCGAGCACGCCCCGCGCCCCTACCGCGTGGTGGTGCTGTCCGACCACGGGCAGAGCCCCGGCGAGACGTTCCGCGCCCGCTACGGCCTCACCCTCGGCGACCTGGTGCGGGCCGGCTGCGGACTGCCCGTGCCGCGCCGGGCGCGGCGCACCCGCAGCGGCGCCGAGGCCCGCGCCGCGGTCCGGGCCGCGCTGCGCATCCCCGTCGAGGAGGACGGCGCGGAGCACCGCCCGGCCCGCAGCGAGGAGCCCATGGTGCTGGCCTCGGGCAACCTCGGCCTGGTCTCCTTCCCGGACGTGCCGCACCGGATGAGCAAGGAGGAGATCGACGCCCGCCACCCCGCGCTGCTGACGACCCTCGCCAACCATCCCGGCATCGGCTTCCTGCTGGTACGCAGCGAGGAGCACGGCGGCGTGGTCCTCGGGGCGTACGGGGCGCAGATCCCGGTGGCCGAACTCGACGACGAGCGCCCCGGCCCGCTCGCCGGGTTCGGCCCCGGCGCCGCCGAGGCGGTGCGCCGCACCCACGCCTTCCCGCACACCGCCGACATCATGGTCAACTCCTTCCACGACCCGGCGGACGGCGAGGTCCTCGCCTTCGAGGAGCAGATCGGCTCGCACGGCGGCCTCGGCGGCGCCCAGGGCAAACCGTTCCTGCTGTCCCCGCTCACCCTCTCGCCGCCGGTCGACGGGCCGGGGCCGCTGGTGGGCGCCGAGCAGGTGCACCGGGTGCTGCGCCGCTGGCTGCGGGAGTCCAACGGGCCGCAGGTGCCGGTGGACGATTCCCGGTCCGGCGCTCCGGTCGACGCACCTTTTACGGTTCCGGACCCCGCCGTACAGGACAAAACCGCGTGATTTGGTGCGACTCGAACCGGTGACCGACCATGGGCGGTCGTCCGGCGATCCCGGGCATCAGCACGACGAGAGGCGCACCACCCCATGCACGACCCCGGAACCGTCACGCCCTCGGCTCCGGCCCGGCAGGAGACCCGGCGGCAGGCGGCCACCACCCCCGAGCAGCCCACCCGGCGCTTCGGTCTCCCCGTCGCCACCGCCCTGGTCATGGGCAACATCATCGGCGGCGGCATCTTCCTGCTCCCGGCCTCCGTGGCTCCGTTCGGCACCATCAGCCTGGTCGCCTTCGGCGTCCTCACCGCCGGGGCGATCGCCCTGGCCCTGGTCTTCGGACGGCTCGCCGCCCGTGACCCGCGCACCGGCGGCCCGTACGTCTACGCGCGCGAGGCCTTCGGCGACTTCGCCGGCTTCCTCGCCGCCTGGGCCTACTGGATCACCACCTGGGTCTCCAACGCGGCCCTCGCCGTGGCCGCCGTCGGCTACCTCGACGTGCTGATCCCGGTGAACGACCACCGCTGGACCGCCTGCCTGGCAGCGCTGGCCATCCAGTGGCTGCCCGCGCTGTCGAACTTCGCCGGCACCCGCTACGTCGGGGCCGTGCAGCTCGTCTCCACCGTGCTGAAGTTCGCCCCGCTGCTGCTGGTCGCGGTCGGCGGCCTGTTCTTCTTCGACCCGGACAACCTCGGCCCGTTCCAGGCCGGCGACGGCGGCGCGCTCGGCGCGGTCTCGGCGGCCGCCGCGATCCTGCTCTTCTCCTACCTGGGCGTGGAGTCGGCCGCGGTCAGCGCCGGCGAGGTCCGCGACCCGCGCCGCAACGTGGGCCGCGCCACCGTCATCGGCACCCTCGGCGCCGCCCTGGTCTATCTGCTCGGCACCTTCTCGGTGTTCGGCACCGTCGCCCACGACCGGCTGGTGCAGTCCACGGCCCCGTTCTCGGACGCCGTGAACGCCATGTTCGGCGGCTCCTGGGGCGGCTGGGCGGTCGCGCTGGCCGCGCTGGTGTCGATGGTCGGCTGCCTCAACGGCTGGACCCTGCTGAGCGCCCAGACGCCGTACGCCGCCGCCCGCGACGGCCTGTTCCCGGCGGCGTTCACCCGCAAGCGGCGCGGCGTGCCGACGGTCGGCGTCGGCGTCACCGTCGTCCTCGCCTCCCTGCTGACCGTCTACAACTACACGGCCGGCTCGGCACGCGTCTTCGAGATCCTGGTGCTGGTCACCACCTTCACCGCGACCGTGCCCTACCTGCTGGCCACCGCCGCGCAGCTCTTCCACCTGGCCCGCGGGGAGCACGAGAAGGTCGACCGCGGGCGGCTGGCGCGGGACGCGGTGCTCGCCGCGCTCGCCTTCGGCTTCTCCCTGTGGCTCGTCGCGGGCGCCGGCTACGCGGCCGTCTACCAGGGCGTGCTGTTCCTCTTCGCGGGCGTGCCGGTGTACGCCTGGATGGCGGCCCGGCGGCAGCGCGCCACCGCCTGAGGACCGGCGGGCGGCCGGAAAATCGGCTGCGGACGACGATCAGGGCGGCCCACACTGTTCGGCACCACGCCCGGCCGGCCCGCTGGTTCGACGAGTTCGCGCCCCGCCCCGAGCCCGTCCGGTCCTACGCCCGCCCGGCCCGCCGCCAGGCGTCCACCCCCGACATCCCGCGCGCCGGCCGCCACTTCCCGCCCGAGGAGGTCGCCCGCTGCACCTTCGGCGTCGTCCTGGACACCTCCGGCTCCATGAACCGCACCCTGCTCGGCAAGGCGCTGGGCGCGATCGCCTCCTACGCCGAGGCCCGCGACGTGCCCGCCGCGCGGGTCGTCTTCTGCGACGCCGCCCCGCACGACGCCGGCTACCTCCCGGTCACCGAGATCGCGGGCCGGGTCCGGGTGCGCGGGCGCGGCGGCACGGTCCTGCAGCCCGGCGTCGACCTGCTGCACCGCGCCGACGACTTCCCGCCCACCGCGCCGGTGCTGATCATCACGGACGGCTGGTGCGACGTGCTGCGCGTACGGCGCGAGCACGCCTACCTGATTCCCCGGGGCGCCCGGCTGCCGTTCACCGCGCGTGGCCCGATCTTCCACGTGACCTGAGCCGGAATGTGATCGGATGGGTCCGTCAACCCGGAACCGGACCCGAACCGGGACATACGAAAGGAATGACCGTGGCCACCACGCGCTCCGCCCACACTGTCTGGGAAGGCAACCTCCTGGAGGGCAACGGCGTCGTCACCTTCGACACCTCCGGCGCCATCGAGCAGCAGCCGGTGACGTGGGCTGCCCGCACCCAGGAAGCCAACGGCAAGACCAGCCCCGAGGAGCTGATCGCCGCCGCCCACTCCAGCTGCTTCTCCATGGCGTTCTCGCACGCCCTGGCCGGCGCCGGCACCCCGCCCACCAAGCTCGTCACCTCGGCGGACGTCACCTTCCAGCCGGGTGAGGGCATCACCGGCATCCACCTCACCGTCGAGGGCACGGTGCCGGGCCTGGACAACGACGCGTTCGTCGCCGCCGCGGAGGACGCCAAGGTCAACTGCCCGGTCAGCCAAGCCCTGAAGGCCGTACCGATCACGCTGTCGGCGAAGCTCGCCTGACGTTCCGCGGGCGTGTCCCGCATCCTTGGTGCAGGCCGTCCCCGTCCCGGGGCCGGCCTGCACGGCGCTCGGCGCGGTTCACGGACGTGGTGCGGGGGGTATCAACGCCCTGCGCCGAGGTGGGAAGGACTTTCGATGGCGGCGGCAACGACCAGCAGCACGGCGGTGCTCGACTCCGCCACCCGGGAACACACCCGCATCCTGCTGTTATTCAGCCTCGCGGGCCGGATCCGCCCGATCGACGACGGGCAGGGACGGCTGGTCGACCGGTACGACTTCGGCCGCTTCACCCCCCATCTCACGGCCGGCGCCGCCCTGTTGCCCGTACCGGTCCTGACGCGGGCCTTGGAGCCGGCGGAGCTGGGGCTGCCGGACGGCGACCACGGACTGCCCCTGGAACGGGCCGGGATACTCGTCGTCACCACCCCGCGCGGCGACGCCACCCTGCTGCTGGACTGCGAGTTCGGCGGCGAGACCCCGGCCGGCGCGGTCGCCGCCTGGCTCGCCGACACCTGCTTCGACCGCGGTCGGATCACCGCGGAGGGGCGTCCGCTGCTCGACGTGGTCGCCGAGTGGCTGAACCTCGACACCCGGCCCGACTTCGGCCAGAACGTCCACCAACTCGTCTTCCCCGGCGGCCGGTTGCTCGCCGAGCTGCTCACCGCCGGGGCCGAGGGCGGTCCCCGCCTGTTCGGCCCGCTCAACGAGATCGTCTACCGCGGGAAGATGGCGAACGGCCCCAGCGTGCCGCCCAACCTGAAGAACCAGGGCGCGATGCTCTCCGCGCACGGCCGCGGCGTCTCCGTCCAGGCCGGCTGGGCCCCGCACGTGGAGAACGGCCTGGCCCTGGTCGCCGTCGGCATGGTCTCCGCGCTCGCCGTGCTGCAACGCACCCGGCTCGCCGCCTTCGCCATGATGCGCGCCAACGAACGCGCCCTCACCGACTCCCCGCAGGACGTCCGCGAGCTGATCTCCCGGCTGTCGGCCGGCGTCAACGAACTCCAGCTCGACCTGGCCTTCGGCGTGGAGGCCTACGTCGACAGCCTGCTGATCCCCGAGATGCTGATGGAGGGGTTCCAGAGCTCGCTGCGCGACACCCTCGGCATCCGCGACAGCCTGGACAACTCCGCGCGCATGGTGGAACGTCTCACCTCCGTCATCAACGCCCGCTCCGCCGCCCTGGACGCAGCGCTCGCCGAACGCGACGAACGCCGCGACCGCACGATATCCGGCCTGGTCGCGGCGGCCACCCTGATCGCGCTGCCGCCGACACTGCTGCTGGCCTTCTTCGGCGTGAACGGCTCCAACGTGGACGAGCACCGCTCCATCCTCGACCTCGGCAAGTACGGCGTCGCCTATCTGCTGGCCTGGCTGCCCTTCATCGTCCTCGTGGTGATCGGCTATCTGCTGCTGCGCCGGGCCGGCGGCGGCTCCGGCGCGCTGCTGGCAGCCCCGCCCGACGACGGAACCCCGCCCGTGCCCGCACCACGCACCACCCCCGGGAGCTGACCGCCATGACCCCACGCCCCGCCGTCTCCGCCCACCGCGGCGGATCCGAGATCCACGGCCCCGCCACCTGGGAGGCGTACGAGGACGCGCTGCTCAGCGGCGCCGAGTACGTCGAGTTCGACATCCGGCGCACCGCCGACGGCGTCCTCGTCGTCTACCACGACCCCCGCGTGCTGCACACCGGCCCGCTGCTGTCCGAGCTCACCCACGCCGAGCTGAGCGAACGCGCCGGCTACCCGGTGCCCGTCGTCGACGAGGTGATGGAGCTGATCGCCGGCAAGCTCGTCGGACATCTGGACCTGAAGGAGACCGGCTACGAGCGGGACGTGATCGACCCCGCGATCGCCCTGCTCGGCGAGGACGGCTTCGTCGCCACCACCCTGGAGGACCGTTCCGTCGCCGCCATCACCCAGGCCTTCCCCGGTGTGCGCACCGTGCTCTCCCTCGGCCGGGACGGCAAGGAGATCGGCGCCGCCCGGTTCACCGCGACCCGGCTCAGCGAGCTGTTCCCGATGCGCCGGGTGCGGGCCTGCGGCGCGCACGGGGTCGCCGTGCACCAGCGGCTCGCCCGCGCCAACGTGCTGCGCGAGGCCGCCCGCAACGGTCTGTTCACCATGGTGTGGACCGTCAACGAGGACACCGCGCTCAGCGGCTTCCTCGCCGACCCGCGCGTGGACGTGCTGATCACCGACCGTCCGCGCCGTGCCGTCGACCTGCGCGGCGGCCCGCCCAGGAGCGACGGGCGCGGCACCCCGGCGGCCGAGCCGTCCCGCCCGTGACCCGCTGACCGGCCGCGCGCCGCCCGCGCGCCGGGTGCCCCATTGACAGCGGCCCGCTCAGGTTCTGTGCTGGAACCGAGGGGGCCCTGGCGGAAGGGGACAGCGATGGGACGCGCGGTCGGGATCGATCTGGGGACCACGAACTCGGTGGTGGCCGTCCTGGAGGGCGGCGAGCCCACGGTCGTCGCCAACGCGGAGGGCGCGAGGACCACCCCGTCCGTGGTGGCCTTCGCCAAGAGCGGCGAGGTGCTGGTCGGCGAGGTCGCCAAACGGCAGGCCGTGACCAATGTGGAGCGCACCGCGCGGTCGGTGAAACGGCACATGGGCGACGGCGGCTGGCGCTTCCCCGAGCACGGCTCGGTGGACGGCACCCGCTACCGGGCGCAGGAGCTGTCCGCGCGGGTGCTGCAGAAACTCAAGCGGGACGCGGAGGCCTACCTCGGCGAGGACGTCACCGACGCGGTGATCACCGTGCCCGCCTACTTCGACGACAGCCAGCGGCAGGCGACCAAGGAGGCCGGGGACATCGCCGGCCTGAAGGTGCTGCGGATCATCAACGAGCCGACCGCCGCAGCCCTCGCCTACGGCCTGGACCGCGGCGAGGAGCAGACGGTGCTCGTCTTCGACCTCGGCGGCGGCACCTTCGACGTCTCCCTGCTGGAGATCGGCGACGGCGTCATCGAGGTCAAGGCCACCAACGGCGACACCCACCTCGGCGGCGACGACTGGGACCAGCGGGTCGTCGAGCACCTGGTCAAGAAGTTCAAAGGGCAGTACGGCATCGACCTCGGCAACGACAAGATGGCGCTGCAACGGCTGCGCGAGGGCGCCGAGAAGGCCAAGATCGAACTGTCCAGCGCCTCGGAGACCTCGATCAACCTGCCGTACATCACCGCCTCCGCCGAGGGCCCGCTGCACCTGGACGAGAAGCTCACCCGAGCCCAGTTCCAGGAGCTGACCGCCGACCTCCTGGAGCGCTGCCGGACCCCCTTCCACCAGGCGGTCAAGGACGCCGGGATCAAGCTGTCCGCGATCGACCACGTGATCCTCGTCGGCGGCTCCACCCGGATGCCCGCCGTCACCGAGCTGGTGCGCGAGCTGACCGGCAAGGACCCGCACAAGGGCGTCAACCCCGACGAGGTGGTGGCCGTCGGCGCCGCCCTCCAGGCCGGTGTGCTGCGCGGCGACGTCAAGGACGTGCTGCTGCTCGACGTCACCCCGCTGTCCCTCGGCATCGAGACCAAGGGCGGCATCATGACCAAGCTGATCGAACGCAACACCACGATCCCGACCCGGCGCTCGGAGATCTTCACCACCGCCGAGGACAACCAGGCCTCCGTCGGCATCCAGGTCTACCAGGGCGAACGTGAGATCGCCGTGTACAACAAGAAGCTCGGCACCTTCGACCTGACCGGTCTGCCGCCCGCCCCGCGCGGCGTCCCGCAGATCGAGGTGGCGTTCGACATCGACGCCAACGGGATCATGCACGTCTCCGCCAAGGACCTCGCCACGGGCCGCGAGCAGAAGATGACGGTGACCGGCGGCTCGGCGCTGCCCAAGGACGACATCGACCGCATGATGCGGGAGGCCGAGCAGTACGCCGCGGAGGACCGCGAGCGCCGGGAGGCCGCCGAGACCCGCAACCAGGCCGAACAGCTCGTGTACCAGACCGAGCGGTTCCTGCGCGACAACGAGGACCGGGTCCCGTCCGGCACCCGCACGGAGGTCGAGTCGGCCGTCACCGAGCTCAAGGGCCTGCTGGAGCGGAACGCCGGCACCGGTGAACTGCGCGCCGGCGTCGAGCGGCTCGCCTCGGTCAGCCAGCAGATGGGACAGGCCATGTACGCCCAGGCGCAGCAACAGCAGCAGCCGGCGGCCGGGCAGCAGACCTCGGCCGCGCACGACGAGGAGGGCGTCGTGGACGCGGAGATCGTCGACGACGAGCGCGACCCGCGGGGCGGGTCCGCCTGAGCCCGCTTTGTCCGGTGCCTTGACGTGCTGATCGCGCGGCCGGTAGACCAACTGCCTTCAGCGCGCGCGGACTTCATCGTTCCCCAGCACGGAAGGCGCAGCCCTGCCATGAAACGGTTCCTGACGAAGACCGCCGTGGTCTCCGCCGCCGCGGTCACCGCCGCACTGCTCCCGCTCGCGGGCACCTCCCACGCGGCCGGCAGCTGCTACGGCGCGGGTTGCGACAACCTCGGCCCGGTGTCCTACGGCTGCGACCTCGACGCGGTCACCAAGAAGTCCGTCAGCGACGGCACCAGCACGGCCGAACTGCGCTGGTCCGCCAAGTGCCAGGCGGCCTGGGTCCGGGTGAAGAACCCCGACGGCGGCTACTGGTGGGACCGCTACGGCCACATCGAGAAGCACAACGGCTACGCCGGCCCGCTCGTGCGCAGCCTGGACGTCGTGATCCCCAATCCGGGCAGCGACTGGTCCAACATGCTGGGCGGCAGCGGCTACTACTACCGCGTCTGCATCAGCAACATCGGCGACCCGTCCGATGTCTCGTGCAGCGGCTACTGGTGACAGACCCGCTCCCCGCGCACCTGGTGAGGCGCTAGCTCGGCGGCCCCACCCGCTCCCACCCCCGGCGCTCCGGGCGGGGGCCGAGCTGCCGCGGGTCACGGGTGCGGTAGACGATGTACGGGCGGGTCAGGTACTGCACGGGCGCACTGAACATGTGCACCAGGCGGGTGTACGGCACCAGCGCGATCAGCACCATGCCGACCACCGCGTGGACCTCGTACAGCACCGGCACGCCCGCCATCGCCGTGATGTCCGGCTGGAGCGTGAACAGACTGCGCGCCCACGGGGCGATGGAGGCGCGGTAGTCGTAGCCGTCGCCGGAGGAGTGCGCGAGCTTGGCGACCATGCCCAGCACGATCGCCGCGAGCAGCACCAGGTACATCAGCTTGTCGTTGGCGGTGGTCGCCCGGAACACCGGCGCCCGGGTGCGGCGCCGGTAGACGAGCAGCGCGATCCCGGCCACCGTGAGCACGCCCGCCGCCGTGCCGCCGTACAGCGAGAACAGGTGGTAGCCGCGCTCGCCGACTCCTGCGGCGTCGGTCCACGACACGGGCACGAACAGGCCGATCAGATGGCCCGCCAGCACGAACAGGATGCCGTAGTGGAAGACGGGGGAGGCGATGTTCAGCAGCTTGGACTCGTACACCTGCGACGAGCGCGTGGTCCAGCCGAACCTGTCGTAGCGGTAGCGCCACACCAGGCCGGCGACCAGCAGGCCGAAGGCGAGGTACGGCAGCACGCCCCAGAGGAAGACGGTCATGAGCGGGCTCCTGTGCGGGCGGGCGGCAGCGTCGCGCACACGGCGTCCAGGACGCAGGCGTACGGCGTGCCGAAGTCGGTGAGCCGGGAACGGAGTTGTTCGAGGGCGTCGCGGTGCTCGGTCAGCAGCCGGGTGTCGCCGGTGCGGGCCGCGAACTCCAGCACCGCCGGCAGGAAGTCCGGCAGCTCCTCGCCGCTGAACTCCAGTCCGTGGGCGCGGTAGAGCTCCTTGAAGCGCACCAGCGACATCCCGCGCCGCCGGGTGTCCCCGTCGCGCCACCAGCTCAGATACAGGCTGTGCCGGTTCTTGAAGTCGAAGACCCGCACATAGTGCGCGGCCAGCTCGCCCGCCGGGGTGAGCGCCGCGTGGTCGGTGAACTCCCGCAGCTGCGGCGCGGCTTCGCGCAGCAGCGGCAGCCGGGCGCGGAAGTCGTCGTCGGGATAGGTCAGGCAGAGCGCGGCCGCCTGGTACAGCACGGCGTCCGAGGGCATCAGGTCTCCTCCGCGTCGTCCGTGGTCTGGCGCCGGCGCAGGATGTGGAAGCTCTCCACCGACACCAGCGGCAGCAGCTTGCGTCCGGAGTCCTGGCCGAACGGGCCGTCGCCGCCCATCCCGGGACCTCCGGCGTGGTCGAGGCTGCACGCGTCGGGCACCGCCGACTCCTCCAGGCGGCGGGCGTCGCCCACGGCCGCCGTCGGGATGACGTACCGCTCCTCGTACTTGGCGATCGCCAGCAGCCGGTACATCTCCTCGATCTCGTCGGGCCGCATGCCGACCGCGGCGGCCACCCGCGGGTCCGGTTCCTCACCGAGGTTGATCGCCCGCATGTGGGACCGCATCGCGGCGAGCTTGTCCAGCGAGGCCTTCACCGGGCCGACGTCACCCGCGGTGAACAGCTCCGCCAGGTACTCCAGCGGGATCCGCAGCGTGTCGATGGCGCCGAAGAGGTTGCCCGCGTCCTCGCCGTCGTGGCCCGTCTCCGCCAGCGCGTCCACCACCGGCGACAGCGGCGGGATGTACCAGACCATCGGCATCGTGCGGTACTCGGGATGCAGCGGCAGCGCCACCCGGTACCTGCTGATCAGCGCGTGCACGGGGGAGCGGCGGGCCGCCTCCAGCCAGTCGTGCGGGATGCCCGCCGCCTCCGCGGCGCGCCGCACCTCGGGGTCCTCGGGGTCGAGGAAGACGTCCAGCTGGGCGCGGTACAGCTCCTTGTCGTCGGGCACCGACGCGGCCGCCGTCACCTTGTCGGCGTCGTAGAGGATCACCCCGAGGTAGCGCAGCCGGCCCACGCAGGTCTCCGAGCAGACCGTCGGCAGCCCGACCTCGATCCGCGGATAGCAGAGGGTGCACTTCTCGGCCTTGCCGGTGCGGTGGTTGAAGTACACCTTCTTGTAGGGGCAGCCGGTCACGCACATCCGCCAGCCCCGGCACTGGTCCTGGTCGACCAGGACGATGCCGTCCTCCGCCCGCTTGTACATCGCCCCCGACGGGCAGGAGGCGACGCAGGACGGGTTCAGGCAGTGCTCGCAGATGCGCGGCAGATAGAACATGAAGGTCTGCTCGAACGCGAACCGGACCTTGTCCTCGGCCTCCCGGCGGGTGCGTTCCACCATCGGGTCGAGGTCGCCGTAGGCGGGGGCGCCGGCCAGGTTGTCGTCCCAGTTCGACGACCACTCGATCTTCATCGGCTTGCCGTCGATCTGCGAGACGGGCCGGGACACCGGGTAGTCGTCGCCGAGCGGGGCGTCGGTGAGGTTGCGGTAGTCGTACGTCCAGGGCTCGTAGTAGTCCTTGATCTCCGGCAGTCTCGGGTTGGAGAAGATGCCCGCGAGCTTCTTCACCCGGCCGCCCGCCTTCAGCTTCAGCGCGCCGCGCCGGTTCAGCTCCCAGCCGCCGCGCCACTTCTCCTGGTCCTCGTAGCGGCGCGGATAGCCCTGGCCGGGACGGGTCTCGACGTTGTTGAACCAGACGTACTCCATGCCCCGCCGGTTGGTCCATGCCTGTTTGCAGGTCACCGAGCAGGTGTGGCAGCCGATGCACTTGTCGAGGTTCATCACCATGGCGATCTGGGCCATCGGACGCATCAGTACTCGACCTCCTGGCCGCGGCGGCGGATCACCGTCACCTCGTCGCGCTGGTTGCCCGTCGGGCCCAGGTAGTTGAACGCCCAGGACAGCTGGGCGTAGCCGCCGACCAGATGGGTCGGCTTCATGATCAGGCGGGTGAGTGAGTTGTGGATGCCGCCGCGCATCCCGGTCGTCTCGGACTTCGGCACGGCGATCGTGCGCTCCTGCGCGTGGTGCAGGTAGACGGTGCCGGCGGGCATGCGGTGCGAGACGATCGCGCGGGCGACGACCACGCCGTTGCGGTTGACCGCCTCGATCCAGTCGTTGTCCCGCACGCCGATCGCGTCGGCGTCCCGCGGGGACATCCAGACGGTCGGGCCGCCCCGGGACAGCGCGAGCATGAACAGGTTGTCCTGGTACTCGGAGTGGATGGACCACTTGTTGTGCGGGGTGAGGTAACGGACCGTCACCTCCCGCTGGCCGTCCGGGCCGAGGCGGGGTTCGCCGAAGAGGCGGTTCATGTCGAGCGGCGGGCGGTAGACGGGCAGCGCCTCGCCCAGCTCGTGCATCCAGTCGTGGTCGAGGAAGAAGTGCTGACGGCCGGTGAGGGTGTGCCAGGGTTTGGCGTGCTCGGTGTTGAGCGTGAACGCCGTGTACCGGCGGCCGCCGGCCTCGCTGCCGGACCACTCCGGCGAGGTGATCACCGGCACCGGTGCCGCCTGGGTGTCCGCGTAGGTGATCCGCTTGCCCTCGTGCTCGGCCGCCAGCTGCGCCATCTCCTGCCCGGTGCGCTCCTCAAGGGTGCGGAACCCCTGGGTGGCGAGCCGGCCGTTGGTGGTGCCGGACAGGGCGAGGATGGTGTTCGCCGCCTTCACCGCCGTGTCCAGGGCGGGCCGGCCGTCGGCGGGGCCGCCGCGCACCGTCCCGTTCAGCGCGCGCAGGTGCTCCACCTCCTCGTCCGGCCGCAGCGCGATGCCCTTCGCGGGCAGTCCCAGCCGCTCCACCAGCGGGCCGAGCGCGGCGAACTTCGCGCCGATCGCGGTGTAGTCGCGCTCCACGACGGTCAGGTTCGGCATCGTCTCGCCGGGCACCGGATCGCACTCGCCGCGCTTCCAGTCCCGCACCACCCCGCCCGGCTGGGCGATCTCACCCGGGGTGTCGTGCTGGAGCGGCGCGGCCACCAGGTCCTTGCGCACACCCAGGTGATCGACGGCGAGTTCGCTGAGCCGGTCCGCGATCGCCTTGAAGGTGTCGAAGTCGGTGCGCGCCTGCCAGGGCGGGTCCACCGCCGGGGTGAAGGAGTGCACGTAGGGGTGCATGTCGGTGGAGGACAGGTCGTGCTTCTCGTACCAGGTGGCGGCGGGCAGCACCACGTCGGAGAGCAGCGTGGAGGAGGTCTGCCGGAAGTCCAGCGACAGCAGCAGGTCGAGCTTGCCCTCGGGTGCCCGCTCGTGCCACGTCACGTCCCGCGGGCGCACCTCCTCGGGTGCCTCCTCGGCCCGCAGCGAGGAGTGGGTGCCCAGCAGGTGCTTGGTGAAGTACTCGGCGCCCTTGGCGGAGGAGCCCAGCAGGTTCGCCCGCCACAGGGTGAGCACGCGCGGCCAGTTCTCCGGCGCGTCCGGGTCCTCGCAGGCGAACCTCAGTGTCCCGGCGCGCAGTTCGGCGACCGCCTTCGCCACCGGGTCGCCGAACGCCTCGCCCAGCTCCAGCGGACTGCGGTCGAACGTCGGGTACGACGGCATCCAGCCGGAGCGCGCCGACAGCGCCACACAGTCCGCGCCCGTCATCCCCGCGAGGCCGCCGTCGCCGAGCGGTGAGGCGAGCACGTCGGCGGTGAAGCGGTCGTAGCGCCACTGGTCGGTGTTGAGGAACCAGTAGGCGGTGCCGATCATCTGGCGCGGCGGGCGCGACCAGTCGGAGGCGGCGGCCAGCGTCGCCCAGCCGGTGGCCGGCCGGCACTTCTCCTGGCCCACGTAGTGCGCCCAGCCGCCGCCGTTGCGGCCCTGGCAGCCGGTGAGCTGGAGCAGGGCGAGGAAGGCGCGGTAGATCGTCTCGGAGTGGAACCAGTGGTTGGTGCCGGCGCCCATGAGGATCATGCAGCGGCCCTTGGACCGCTCGGCGGTGCGGGCGAACTCCCGTGCGATCTTGACGCACTGCGCGGCGGGGACCGAGGTGTGCGTCTCCTGCCAGGCGGGGGTGCCGGGCGCGTCGGCGTCCTCGTAGGAGGCGGGCCAGTCGCCGGGGAGGCCGGGACGCCGTACACCGTACTGTGCCAGCAGCAGATCGTAGACAGTCGTCACCAGGGGGCCGGACGGGCCGTCCAGCCGGGCGGCCGGCACCCCGCGCCGCAGCACCTCGCCCCGCCCCTGCCCATGCTCCCCGCCCTCGGTGTCGAACCGCGGCAGCAGCACTTCCACACCCGACGACACCTCGTGGTCGGCGAGGCTCAACTGCGGTTCGATGTCACCGAGTTCGAGGTTCCAGCGGCCCTTGCCGGACTCCGTCCAGCGGAAGCCCAGCGAGCCGTTCGGCACCACGGCCCGCCCGCTCGCCCCGTCCAGCACCACGGTCTTCCACTCCGCGCCCTCGTCGCTCCGACCCAGGTCCGAGGCGCGCAGGAACTTCCCCGGCACCAGAGCGCCGTCCTTCTCCCGCAGCGTCACCAGGAACGGCAGATCGGTGAACTTCCGCACGTAGTCGGCGAAGAACGGCGTCCGCCGGTCGACGAAGAACTCCTTGAGGACCACATGCCCCATCGCCAGCGCCAGCGCGCCGTCCGTGCCCGGGTGCGGGTGCAGCCACTCGTCGGCGAACTTGGTGTTGTCCGCGTAGTCCGGCGAGACCACCACGACCTTCTGACCCCGGTAGCGGGCCTCCGCCATCCAGTGCGCGTCCGGGGTGCGGGTCACCGGGACGTTCGAACCCCACATCATCAGATACGCCGCGTCCCACCAGTCACCCGACTCCGGGACGTCCGTCTGGTCGCCGAACACCTGCGGCGAGGCGACCGGCAGGTCGGCGTACCAGTCGTAGAACGACAGCATCGGCGCGCCGATCAGCGAGTGGAAGCGGGCGCCCGCCGCGTGCGACACCATCGACATCGCCGGGATGGGGGAGAAGCCCGCGATCCGGTCCGGGCCGTAGGTCTTGATGGTGTGCACATGTGCCGCGGCGACCAGCTCCACCGCCTCGTCCCAGTCCGCCCGCACCAGCCCGCCCTTGCCGCGCGCCCGCTGGTAGCGGCGCCGGCGCTCCGGGTCGCCCTGGATGTCCGCCCAGGCCAGCACCGGGTCCTTCAGCCGCGCCTTCGCCTCCCGGTACATCTCCAGCAGCACACCCCGCACATACGGGAAACGGACCCGGGTGGGGGAGTACGTGTACCAGGAGAACGCGGCGCCCCGCGGGCACCCGCGCGGCTCGTACTCCGGCCGGTCCGGGCCCACCGACGGGTAGTCCGTCTGCTGGGTCTCCCAGGTGATGATCCCGTCCTTGACGTACACCTTCCACCGGCACGACCCGGTGCAGTTCACCCCGTGGGTGGAGTTCACCACCTTGTCGTGGCTCCACCGGTCCCGGTAGAACGCGTCCGCCTCACGGCCGCCCGTCAGCCGCACGCTGTGCAGATCGGGCGCGGGCGTCCCCGGCCGGAAGAACCGCCCGGCGCGCAGCAGCGCCGCGCCCGGTTCGGCGGGGGGTGTCCGCGTGTCCGTCACGTGCGCTCCCTTGCTCGCCAGGTCCTTCGAACCTAGGGGCGAGCAGGGGAGCGCACCCGCTCACGGCGGCCGTTCGGGTCAGGGCTTGCGGGCGACCCCCGCGTACACCGGCACGATGCCCTCCGCCTGCGCGGCCACGTCCTCCGGCTCCGGCCGCCAGCCGTGCACCGGGATCACCCCGGGGCCCAGCAGCTCCAGGCCCTCGAAGAAGCGGGAGAACTCGGCCAGGGGGCGGGGGTGGAACGGGGTGCCGGTGCGCCGGAAGTGCTCCGCGGCCTTCGCCATCGCCTCCGGGTTCAGGTCCGCGGTGGTCTGGGAGAGGATCAGATGGCTGCCCGGGGCCAGCGCGTCGACGTACCGGGCGAGCAGCGCGTGGACGTCGTCGCCGTCCGGGTCGGCGTCCAGGTAGTGGGTGAGCGCCACCAGCGACAGCGCCACCGGCTGCCCGAGGTCCAGGGTGGCGGCCGCCCGCTCCAGCAGGGTGTCGACGTCCCGTACGTCGGCGTGCACGTAGTCCGTGGCGCCCTCGGCGGAGCCGTGGAGCAGCGCCTCGGCGTGCCGCAGCACGATCGGGTCGTTGTCCGCGTACACGACGCGGCACTCCGGGGCGATCTTCTGCACCACCTGGTGCAGATTGGGCTCGGTGGGGATGCCGGTGCCGATGTCCAGGAACTGGCGGACGCCCGCCTCGGCCACCGTGCGCACCGCCCGGTGCATGAACCGGCGGTTGGCGCGCGCCCCGCGCACCACCGAGCCGTCCACGGCGAGGATCCGGCGGGCCAGCTCCTCGTCCACCGGGTAGTTGTCCTTGCCGCCGAGCCACCAGTCGTACACCCGTGCCGGGTGCGGCCGGCTGGTGTCGACACGGGCGGGTACGGCGTCCGATGCGGTCATGCGCTGTCGTCTCCTAGGGTCCGGGTACTGCTCAGAAGTCCCCGCGGTGGTCGCGCAGGATCTTCCGGGTGCGCTGCGCCGACGCGGCGTGCGCGGTCATGTGGTCGAGGACCTCCAGATGCGCGGAGACCTCCCGGCGGGAGTCGAGGTACAGCGCGCCCGTCAGATACTCGGTGAACACCATGTCCGGCAGCTCCGGCTCGGCGAACCGGAACAGCGCGAACGGCGCGTACGTCCCCGGATGCGGGCCGGTGGCGAACTCGGCGACCTGGAGGGTGATCCGGTCGCTCTCGGCGGCCTCCAGCAGCCGGTCCAGCTGGCCCCGCATCACCTCGGGGCGGGTGCTCACCGGGCGTCGCAGCACCGTCTCGTCCATGATCACCCACAGGTGGGGCGGGTTCGCGCGGCGCAGCAGCTCCTGCCGGGTCATCCGCAGCGCCACGTGCCGCTCCAGCGTCGCCCGGTCCGTCTGCCCGATCGTCCCCGCCTCCAGCACGGCCCGCGCGTACTCCTCGGTCTGGAGCAGGCCCGGCACGAAGTGCGGTTCGTAGGAGCGGATCATCCGGGCGGCGCCCTCCAGGCTGACGAACAGGCTGAACCAGTCCGGCAGCACATCGTGGAACCGCTGCCACCAGCCCGGCTGGTTCGCCTCCTCGGCCAGCGCGACGAACGCCTCGACCTCGCCCTCGGGCACCCCGTACGCGTCGAGCAGCAGCTGCACGTACGGGATCTTCAGCGCGACCTCGGCCATCTCCATCCGGCGCACGGTCGCCTGGGCCACCCGCAGCACGCGCGCGGCGTCCTCCCGGCTCAGGCCGGCCGCCTCGCGCAGCTCCTGGAGCCGCTTGCCGAGCACCACCTGGCCCACCGTGGGCGCGGGTCGCCGCTCACTCACGCCACGCCTCCCCTACGCGCCGAAAGTACCTGGCCAGTCTGTCATGTTCCGGCCGCACTCTCACGGGGTCGGAGAGGAGCTGCTTGCCATGTGAGACGGGTGAGGCCGAGCCGCGCGCGGCCCATTACCTCCCGGGTAATCGACCAGGACCCCTGCCCAGGGCCATCGTTGGCGTACCGGGTTCCGGGGCGGCGCACTCCGCTCCGGGGCCCGGGTCCCCGTCCCGCCCACCTCGCCGGAGGCCGATCCGCCATGTCCGCCACCCAGCTCGCCGCGCTCGCCCGCACCTCCGACCCGCGCACCATGCTGCGCCGCTTCCTCGCCCTCGACGCGGTCGTCACCGGCGGCAACGCCGTGGCCTACCTCGCCGCCTCCGGCCCGCTCGGCGACCTGCTCGGCGTCGACCCGGACCTGCTGCTCGCCGTCGGCGCGTTCCTCGCCCTCTACGCGGCCGCCGTCGGACTGCTCGCCTCCCGCGCCCACCCGGCCGCGCTGCCGGTGCGCGTGGTGGTGGAGGCCAACCTGGCCTGGGCCGTCCTCAGCCTCCTCGCCCTCGCCCTGTGGCTGTCCCCGAGCACCACGGGCGCGGTGTGGACCGTGCTCCAGGCGTTCACCGTGGCCGGCTTCGCCGCCCTCCAGCACATGGCACTGAAGGCACGTCAGGACACCAGCTCCTGAAGGTACTTGACCGTCGCCGGGTCGGCCGGGAGCAGCGTCTCGATGGCCAGCTCGGCGACGGTCACGTCCATCGGCGTGTTGAACGTGGAGATCGACGAGATGAACGACAGCACCCGGCCCTCGTGCTCGATCTGCAACGGCAGCGCGAAGTAGGGGACCGGCTCCTCGGGTTCGGCGCCCGGGGCCGACTCCGGCACCGGATACGCCGCGACCTCCTCGTACAGCGCCCGCAGCGGCGCCGAGCGGTGCAGCGCGATCTGCCGCTCCATCTGCGCCAGCAGATGCCCGCGCCACTCCCGCAGATTGCGGATCCGCGGCGCAAGACCGCGCGGGTGCAGCGTCAGCCGCATCGCGTTCAACGGTGGTGCCAGCAGCGCCTCGTCCAGCTCGTCCAGCAGCATCAGGATGCCCCGGTTCGCGGCCACCACGTTGTACGTCGCGTCCACCACCAGCGCCGGATACGGCTCGTAGCCCCGGATCAGCCGCTCCATGCCGGCCCGCAGCGCCCCCAGCGCCGGGTCGTCCAGCGGCGTCTCCGGATAGCGCGGCGCGTGACCCGCCGCCAGCAGCAGCGCGTTGCGCTCGCGCACCGGCACCTCCAGATGCTCCGCCAGCCGCAGCACCATCTCCTCGCTCGGCCGGGAGCGGCCCGTCTCGATGAAGCTGATGTGCCGGGCGGAGGACCCGGCGCGCAGCGCCAGCTCCAGCTGGCTGATCCGCCGCCGCTCCCGCCAGGCCCGCAGCAGCGGGCCGACACCCTGGTCGGCGCGGGCGGTCGCGGGCACGGCGGGCGCGGCGGTCGGGGACGGCGAAAGGGTCATGGGGAGGACGGTAGTCGACGAGCGGCCGCGGGTGACCGGGACCGGCCCGCGGAGCCCGCCTGACCAGGGCCGCGACGGCGTTCCTGTGGCACGCTGGACGGGGACGCCCCGGAGCAGGCCGCAGCAGGCCGCAGCAGGCCGGAGAAGGAGCGAGGTCATGGCCGCCGAACCGCTGTCACCGCAGGAGATCGAGGACCGTCTGGCCGGGCTGCCGGGCTGGCGGCTGGAGGAGGACCGCCTCACCCGCACCTACCGGCTCGGCTCGCACCTCGCGGCCGCCGCCCTGGTGATGCACATCGCGCGGGTGCAGGACGAGCTGAACCACCACTCCGACCTCACCCTCGGCTACCACACCGTCGGCCTGACGGTCACCACGCACAGCGCCGGCGGCAAGGTCACCGCCGCCGACCTGGAACTGGCCCGCGAAGTGGCCGCTCTCGCCCCGGCGCACGGCGCGAACTGAGGGCGCGGTGCTCGACTACAACCAGGAGGCCGAGCGCTACGACGCCTCACGCGGCGGCGAACCACGGGCCGAGGCCGCCGCCGACGGCGTCCTCGGGCTGGTCCCGCCGCACGCGCGCAGCCTGCTCGACCTCGCCTGCGGCACCGGCATCGTCACCCGGCGGCTCGCGGCGGCCCGGGACGGGCTGCGGGTGACCGGTGTCGACCTCACCGACGAGATGGTCCGCCGGGCCGCCGCCCGCCTGCCCGGCGCGATCCTGCGCGCCGACGCCCGCCGGCTGCCCTTCCCCGACGGCCGGTTCGACGCGGTGGTCAGTGTGTGGCTGCTGCATCTGCTGTCCGACCCCGCCGACGTCCGGGCCGTCGTCGGCGAGTGCGCGCGTGTGCTGCGTCCGGGCGGTGTCTACGTCACCACCGTCGACAAGGCCGCCGCCCACAACGTCGGCAGCGACATCGACGCCGTCCTCGCCTCGCGTCCGCGCACCCGTGCCGCGGACGCGCCGGCGGCCGTGGCGGCGTACGCCGCCGCACACGGCCTGCTCCCGGCCGGCGAGGTCCGCTTCCCCGGCCGCGGACAGGGCCGCAGCCCCCGCCGGACCATCGCCGACCTGCACCGCGGCTGGTTCGTCACGCTGCCGCCCGGCGACCCGCGCGCCGGCGCCTTCGCCGAACGCCTGGCCGCGCTGCCCGACCAGGACCGCCCGCGACCCGACCCGTGGTTCACCTTGCGGGCGTTCCGCAAGCCGGCCCGGCCGGCTCTTCCCGAACAGCGGCACACGGCGGCAACCTGACGCCGACCGGCGGCGACTGACGGGCACAACCCGTCCGTCCTCCCCGGGAGGCACGCCACGTGAAGCACCCGCACCCGCACTCCGACCCCCACCCCCGCCGGCGCCCGCACCGCAGACGCCGCGCGGCCGCCGCGTCCGGTCTCGCCGTCGCCGCCACACTGCTCGGCGCCGGGCTGACCGCCCTCGGCCCCGACACCGCCGAGGCGGCCACCGCCCGGCAGGTCGAGGCCCTGGACCGGGGCGTCGTCAGCGTCCACACCGACACCGGCAACCTGGTCAGCTGGCGCTGGCTGGGCACCGACCCGGACAGCGTCTCCTTCAACGTGTACCGGGCCGGTACGAAGGTCAACGCGACCCCGATCACCGGCTCCACCAACTACTTCCACTCCGGAGCGCCCGCCCAGGCCGACTACACGGTCCGCGCGATCGTGAACGGCGTCGAGCAGGCCGACTCCGTGCACGCCGTGCAACTGCGCACCGGCTACAAGGACGTCCCGCTCAGCCCGCCGGCCGGCGGCACCTCGCCCGACGGCGTCGCCTACACCTACGAGGCCAACGACGCCTCCGTCGGCGACCTCGACGGCGACGGCGCGCTGGAGTTCGTCCTCAAGTGGCAGCCCACCAACGCCAAGGACAACTCGCAGTCGGGATACACCGGCAACACGATCGTCGACGGCATACGGCTGGACGGGACCCGGCTGTGGCGGATCGACCTCGGCCGCAACATCCGCTCCGGCGCCCACTACACCCAGTTCCAGGTGTACGACTACGACGGCGACGGCAAGGCCGAGGTCGCCATGAAGACCGCCGACGGCACGGTCGACGGCACCGGCGCGGTGATCGGCAGCTCCTCGGCCGACCACCGCAACTCCAGCGGCTACGTGCTGTCCGGACCCGAGTACCTGACCATGTTCAACGGGCAGACCGGCAAGGCGATGGGCACCGTCGACTACGTCCCGACCCGCGGCACCGTCTCCTCCTGGGGCGACTCCTACGGCAACCGCGTCGACCGCTTCCTCGCCGGCACCGCCTACCTGGACGGCGCCCGGCCCTCGCTGATCATGGCGCGCGGCTACTACACGCGCTCCGTCATCGCCGCCTGGGACTGGCGAGGCGGCGCCTTCACCCGCCGCTGGACCTTCGACACCAGCTCCTCCACCAACAGCGGCAAGGGCTACGACGGCCAGGGCTCGCACAGCCTGTCCGTCGGGGACGTCGACAACGACGGCAAGGACGAGATCGTCTACGGCTCGATGGCCGTCGACGACAACGGCAACGGCCTGTGGACCGCCAGGACCGGACACGGCGACGCCCAGCACCTCGGCGACCTCGACCCGTCCACCGCGGGCCTGGAGTACTTCAAGGTCTCCGAGTCCACCGCCCAGCCCGCCGAGCTGTATCTGAACCCGGCGAACGGGCAGATCCGCTGGAAGCTCGCCGCCTGCTGCGACAACGGACGCGGTGTGGCCGGGGACGTGTACGCCGGGAACGACGGCGCGGAGGTCTGGTCGGCGTCCGACACGAACATCCGCGACGAGGCCGGCGCCACCAAGGGCCGCGAGCCGTCCGCCGTCAACTTCCTCTCCTGGTGGGACGGGGACACGGTCCGCGAGCTCCTCGACGGCACCCGGATCGACAAGTACGGCACCTCCGCCGACACCCGCCTGCTGACACCTTCCGGGGTGGCGTCCAACAACGGCACCAAGGCCACGCCGGCGCTCTCCGGCGACATCCTCGGCGACTGGCGCGAGGAGGTCGTCTGGCGCACCAGCGACAACAAGGCCCTGCGCATCTACTCCACGCCGTACGAGACCGGCACGAAGATCACGACCCTGCTGCACGACACGATGTACCGCACCGGCCTGGCCTGGCAGAACACCGCCTACAACCAGCCGCCGCACCCGAGCTACTTCCTGGGCAACGGCATGGCCACGGCACCCCGTCCGGCGGTCTACGCACCCTGACGGCCGACCGTGACGAAGAGGGGCGCGCGTCGGCAGGACGCGCGCCCCTCCGCTCTCAGCTCACCGCGCAGGACTGGTCACCGACCTTGAAGGCGGTCGGCCTGCCGTTCGTGCCCGTCCAGCTGCCGGTGAAGCCGAACGCCACCGACGAACCCGCGGCCACGCCGCCGTTCCAGCCGACGTTCTTCGCCGTCACCGAGGCTCCCGACTGGGAGTGCTGGGCGTTCCACATCTGGGAGACGGTCTGGCCGTTCGGGAACGTCCAGGTCAGCGACCAGCCGTTCCAGGCGGCGCTGCCGGTGTTGGCGAGCTGCACATCCGCCTGGAAGCCGCCCGACCACTGGTTGGTGATCTTGTACGTCACCGCGCAGGCGCCGGTCGGCGTCGGCGTCGGGTCGGTGCCGCCACCGCCGCCGTCACCGCCCCCGGTGTCCGAGGAGTCGCCGTAGATCACCCCGCGGCCGTTGGTGGCGATGTACACCCGGCCGTACACCCGCGGGTCGCCGGTGATGGCCGCGCCGGTCCAGCCCCACTGGTGGGCGTCGTCGTTGATCCGGGTCCAGGTCGCGCCCTTGTCCGTGGAACGGAAGATGCCGCGCACCCCGCCGATCTTCGCGCTGGTGTAGAGCGTCTGGTACGAGGCGCCGGCCGCCGCCTTCCCGAAGCCGATGGTGTCGGCCTGCTGGACACCGGACAGCTTGGTGAAAGTGGCGCCGCCGTCCGTGGAGTGCCACAGTCCGTACGCGCCGTCGCTCGCGCCGCCCGCCAGCCACACGTCGCCCTTGGTGCCGGGCAGCGCCTTGAAGCGCACGCTGTCCCCGCCGGGCAGGTTCGCCGCGGCGGACGCCGTGAAGGTGGCGCCGCCGTCCGTGCTGACGTAGAACTTCCCGGACTTGAAGCCGTAGAAGGTCTTCGGATCGACGCGGTCGGACTCCACGATCGCGCCCGCCGGGATGCCGGACGAGGCCGACCAGGACGAGCCGAAGCCGGTGGTGTGGTGGACGCCCGCGCCCTGCGGGCTCCACACGAACCGGCTGCCGTCGGCCGCCGCCGCGACCGTGCCGCCGCCGCTCACGCCCGACGGATCGGTCCCGGCGAACCAGTTGGCGCCGTTGTCGGTGGAGAACGCGACGTGCGGGCCGGAGTCGAGGTTGCCCACCCGGACCACCGTGTTCGGGTGGGACTCGGCGTAGTCCAGGCTGGTGGTGGAGGTGAAGTTGGGGGAGGTGTACATCATCGCCGGGACCTTGGTGAGGTCCGTGTGCCGGAAGCCGCCGATGTCACCGAGGGCGCTGAGCAGCGGGGCGCCCGACGGGGGAGAGGCGAGGTCGTTGACGGCCGTCTCCTCCAGTCCCCGCACCATCGGCGTGATGGCGAACTTGCCCCCGCCGTCCCAGTTCGTGAGGTTCTCGGTGCCGTAGATCGTCGCGCCGGTGCCGTACATCATCCGGTCGGAGTCGAACGGGTCGATCTCCAGCGCCTCGGTCATCCAGCCGAGCTTCGGGGTCTGCTCGGGCGGTGACGGGTTGGCGCCCCAGGTCAGCCACGGCGAGGACGAGACGTCCATGGTGTACCGGTTCTCACGGTTGGGGTACGAGGTGTAGTCCCACGCCTTGGTCCAGGTGGCGCCGCTGTCCGTGGAGCGGAAGAGCTGCGTGTCCGGCCACCAGGAGCTGTACGCCGTGGCCATCACCGTGCCCGGGTCCTGCCGGTCGACCGTGAGGCCGCTGAAGCCGTAGTAGGTGTCCGCCTCGGCGACCGGGCTGATGTCGGTCCAGGTGCCGGTCGCGGTGGCGTAGCGCCACAGTCGGCCCTTGCCGCCGTCGTACGGACCGCCCTTGTCGCTGTACGCGAGGTACAGATGACCGTTGACGGTGTCCAGCACGCCCTTGTGCGCGAGGTAGCCCGTCGGCTGCCCGGCCAGCCGCTGCCAGGTCGCGCCCGCGTCCGTCGAGCGGTAGACCGCGTTCTCCTTGTCCGCCACCCCGACGTAGATCGTCTTCGTGGCGGTGCCGGCGGTGCCGGTGGACTCGTCGAAGGTGACCCAGACGATGCCCTGGTTGTCACTGGAGTACCCGGAGGTGTCGCTGGGGTCCTGCGCGTAGTTGCCGACGTTGGGGAAGTTCGCGACCTGCGACCAGGTGGCCCCGGAGTCCGTCGACCGCCACAGGCCCTTGCCGCTGGGCGCGCCGAGGTACAGCACGCTGTTGCGGTTCGGGTCGACGGCCAGCCGCTCGCCCATGCCGCGGCCCGGCATGTTGCCGCCCAGCTTGAACGGCAGGTCCGCCTTCTGCCAGCTGGCGCCCCGGTCGGCGGAGCGCAGCACCGCCCCGTTCCCGGGGTCCCAGCTGTTGGTGTACGTGCCGACGGCCGCGTACACCTTGTCCGGGTCCACCGCGTCGGAGGCGAGGCTGACCACGCCGGTGTGGCCCCAGTCGTCCCAGCCGATGTGGTCCAGCAGCGGTGTCCAGGTCTTGGTCGACTCCTGCCAGCGGTAGGCGCCGCCGATGTCGGTGCGGGCGTAGGCCAGGTCCTTCTCGGAGCGGTTGAAGACGATGCCGGGGACGAAACCGCCGCCGTCGATGCGGGCGTTCTTCCAGGTGTAGGTGTCGGCGGCGATCGCCGGCACCGGCCGTTCCACGGGTTCGGCGGCCAGCGCGGGCGGGGCGCCGGCGAGCAGGCCGGCCGCGAGCGCCAGCACGGCCGTGAGGATGCGGGTTCTTCGCACGGTGGGGAGGTCCTTCCTGCTGCGGTGGGGGTCTTCCGGTGGGGAACGTGCGACGGCCGGGCGGCCCCCCGTGCGGGTGGGGACCGCCCGGCCTGGTGGGCCCCGCCGTCAGGTGACGGGGCCCGGGCACGCGGAGCGTTCAGCGGGGACTTATTCGAGGAGCTCCGCGTAAGAGCCCATGGCGGTGGCGATGTCCACCTGGGCCCAGAACCGGTGATACGTGAACGTGGGCGCGGCACCGCCCGCGAGATAGCTCTCGATCTTCGACCAGGACGGGTCGTTCTTGTAGAACGAGCGGATCGAGGAGAAGGTCGAGGAGGAGTTGATCGTGTCGCCGTTCGGCATGGTGCCGGTCCAGCCGCTCGGGATGTACACCTTGTCGTTGAAGCGGCTGTAGTCGGTGCGGGTCTCCGGGACGGCGATGCCGAGCGCGTCCTGGTTCTTGTCCCACATGCCGTCCAGCAGCGCCTTCGCCACCCGTGCCGCCTCGGTGTCACCGGAGCGGTCGGCGTAGTACGTCAGCGTCTTGGCGTACGAGGCCGCCACACCGACGTCGTTGGTGTAGTCGGCGACGGTGACGTGCAGGCCGGTGTTGGAGCCGGGGCTCGACGCGTTCCAGGTGTCGGGCTTGCCCGACCACTGGAGGGTGGAGGGGATGAGGAAGGAGCCGTCCGGGTTGACGGTGGTCTTGGACAGCGCCCAGTCCACCCACTTGTCGAGGACGACCTTGGCGTCCGCGTCGCCCGTCTGCTGGTAGTACTCGGCGACCCGCTCCATCGACCACGCCTGGAAGCCGAACCACTGGTTGGACGGCGGGTCGTGGTAGACGGGCTTCTCGTCGTAGTACATGCCGTAGAAGGTCGGCGTACCGGCCGGCGGGGTCGCGTACCGGCCCGCCCAGCTGTTGGTCGCGCCGCCCGCGATGGCACCCTCCGACGACTGAAGCCAGCGGTAGAACTCCAGCTGCCGGTCGAGGGACTTGGCCCAGTCCGCCTGGCCCGTCGCCGACTTCGGCTTCAGGTCCGGGTAGTTGGCCAGGGCGTGCGCGGCGAGCGGGTTCTGGTAGCCGCCGTGCGCGTGGGAGGAGCCGATGCGCCAGGCCCAGCCCGCCGAGGTGTCGACGGCGCCGCCCCAGGCGTAGTACCACGACAGCAGGTAGTGCGAGGAGTCCTTGCCGGTGCCCGCCGGGCAGGTGGTCGGACCCACGCAGTTGCCGACCTTCTTGAAGTACTTGTCGTACATCGCGTAGCGCAGGTAGTCGCCCATCTTCGCCGCCTTGGCGACGGTGGCCGACACCTGGGAGCCCTTGCCCTGCTGCTCGGCCCAGATGTCCGCCCAGTACGCGACCTGCACGGCGCGCGCGTCGGCGTCCGGGGCGTTGGTGAACTTCCACTGCTTGGCGTAGGAGGCGTCACCGGTGAACAGGTCCAGGTAGCCGTTCTTGCCGCCGTACTTGAAGGCGTCGCAGGTCGGCTGCGGGACCGTCTCCCAGACCGACTCCTGCGGGCCGCGCTGGAAGGTGTTGATGTACGACGGTCCGGTGTCGGCCGGCCCCGCCTCGCACTTGCCGGGCGAGTTGCCGTATCCGTAGACGTTGTCGACGTCCTGGATCCAGTGCATGCCGTAGACCTCGTCCGTGCCGTACGCGGACTTCAGCTCACTCGCGATCGGGTCCGGGCCGACCGAGACGCCCGTGTCGAGCTTGGACGGGTACTCGTTCGGGGTGTCGTACTCGGGGGCGTAGGTCGCCGGCTTGGAGGCGTTGTAGGAGGAGTTCGTCGGCTGGTCGGCCTTGGTGGGAATCATGTACTTCTCCATGATCTCCCAGGCGCCGTTGAACTTGGTCCAGTCGCCGGTCACCTTGCCGTACATGGCCTGGAGCCACAGCAGATAGCTGTACGCCTCGGAGGTGGTCTCGTGGCCGTGGTCCGGGGCCTCGACGATCAGCGTCTCCACCGAGTGGTAGGGGATGCCCTCGGGGGAGAAGTAGCCGTTCGCCGGGTCGGTGATCTTGCCGTACAGCTCCAGGAAGCGGGCGTCGTACTGCTTGGTCGCGGCGATCTGGGTGACCGTCACGGACGCCTTGGAGTGCCCGGTCGCCGCCGACTCGAAGACGGCCGCGCCGGTCCCGGAGGAGTCGGCGGTGACGGTCACCTTCTGCGGCGTGTTCCAGTTCGACGGGGTGAAGGTCAGCGTGCCGCCGCCGGTCACCGAAAGGCCCGAGTTGCCAGAGGCGCGGGTCGTGGTGACGGTGACGTTCGCGGACGGCTGGGTCGACAGCCGTACCTCGTACGTGCCGGACTTGCCCTGCTGGACCGGCAGTTGCGTCGGACTGGCGACCACGGCCGGTCCCGAGGCGACCGTGATGCCGACCGGTGTGGAGGACGCCGAGGCGCCCAGGCTGTCGTAGGCCTTCGCCACCAGCGAATGACTGCCCACGGTCAATCCAGAGGCCGAGAGCGTGTAGGGCGCGGTGGTGTCCGTGCCCAGCAGGGTCGTGTCGTCGTAGAACTCGACCTTGCTGATGGTGGCGTTGTCCGCCGCCGCCGCGGTGGCCGCGAGCGGTACCGCGGCGCCCTGGGTGTAGACCGCGCCCGGAGCGGGGCTGGTCAGCACGGTGACCGGCGGCTGGTGGGCGCCGGCGCAGGTGGTGCCGTTGACCGCGAAGGCGGTCGGTGCGGCGTTGCCGCCGCTGTAGGTGAACTGGGCCCCGGTCGACACGGCCGCGCCGGCCGCGACGGTCCCGTTGTACGAGGCGTTCTTCACCGTGATCGCCTGGCCGGACTGCGACCAGGTGCCGTTCCAGCCGTTGGTCAGCTTCTGGTTGCCGCCGTAGGAGTACGTCAGCGTCCAGCCGTTGATCGGGTCCGTACCGCGGTTGGTGAGCGTCAGCTCCGCGGTGAAGCCGGAACCCCAGTCATTGGTCTTGTAGTCCACGCTGCACTGCAAGGCCGCTGCCTGCGCGGGGGTCGGATTGGCGGCCAGCATCGACAGAGGCACCGCGAGGGCCGCCAGTACGGCGGTCCATAACCGCCGCGCTGCGCGGCGTCTGGTTCTGGGGGGCATGAGCTGGTTCCTCCCTGCGACAACTGCGGCTCGGAAAGTCAAGGCTTGAACCAGTGGGAGCGCTCCCATAGTGAGGACGGGGCAAGTTCCGGTCAAGACACTTGAAGAGTCGAAAAGATTCGACAGACGCGTCGGAGGAAAACTCAGGCAACACTCTGTTCTTCACCGTCACTTGGCGCTACCTTCGCCATCACCAGTGGGAGCGATTCCGCCAGTCGGCGTGTCCGTCCGGGCACCCCCGAGCTGCAAGGACTCGCTCATGCGACACCCCCCGCCTTCAGGTCTTTTACTCTTCGGCACAGCCGTACCGCCTCCGTGAGGCCCCCGCTGCGCCCGCTCCCCTCTCGTTCGCGTTGACGCACCTCGCCGACGCGCCCTCCGCCGTGCCCCCGTGAGGCCCGGCGGCACCCGCACCGAGAAGTCCGAGAAGAGGAACCCGCACTGATGAGCCGTACCCGAACCAGAACAGCACTGCTCGCCGCACTGGCGCTCGTGGGCGGTGCGACCGGGACCGCGATGGCCGCGATCCCCGACGACATCGGCACCGCCGCCGCGCCCTGCACCGTCGACTACAAGGTGCAGAACCAGTGGGACACCGGTTTCACCGCCGCCGTCACCGTCACCAACAACGGCGCCGCGAAGTCCGGTTGGTCGGTGAAGTGGTCGTACGCCGGCAACCAGAAGGTCACCAGCGCCTGGAACGCCAAGGTCACCCAGAGCGGGACCGCCGTCACCGCCGCCAACGAGAGCTACAACGGCCAGCTCGCCACCGGCGGTTCGGCCAGCTTCGGCTTCCAGGGCACCTACAGCGGCACCAACGCGATCCCCGCCACCTTCACCCTCGACGGCGTGACCTGCAACGTCGACGGCGGTGGCGGCCCGACCGATCCGCCGGACCCGACGGACCCGCCCACCGACCCGGACGGCAAGGTCGACAACCCGTACACCGGCGCCAAGGTGTACGTGAACCCGGAGTGGTCGGCGAAGGCCGCCGCCGAGCCGGGCGGCAGCCGCATCGCCAACCAGCCCACCGGTGTCTGGCTGGACCGGATCGCCGCGATCAACGGCGTGAACGGCGGCATGGGCCTGCGCGACCACCTCGACGAGGCACTGGAGCAGAAGGGCTCCGGCGAACTCGTCGTCCAGCTGGTCATCTACAACCTGCCCGGCCGTGACTGCGCGGCCCTCGCCTCCAACGGCGAACTGGGCCCGACGGAGATCGACAAGTACAAGACGCAGTACATCGACCCGATCGCCGCGATCCTCGCCGACTCCAAGTACGCGGATCTGCGCATCGTCACCACCGTCGAGATCGACTCGCTGCCCAACCTCGTCACCAACGTCTCGGGCCGGCCCACCGCCACGCCCAACTGCGACGTGATGAAGGCCAACGGCAACTACCAGAAGGGCGTCGGCTACGCCCTGAACAAGTTCGGCGACATCGGCAACGTCTACAACTACATCGACGCCGGCCACCACGGCTGGCTCGGCTGGGACGACAACTTCGGCGCCTCCGCCGAGATGTTCAAGACCGCCGCCACCACCGAGGGCGCGACCGTCGCCGACGTGCACGGCTTCATCGTCAACACCGCCAACTACAGCGCCCTGAAGGAGAACAACTTCAAGATCACGGACACGGTGAACGGGGTCTCCGTGCGCCAGTCCAAGTGGGTCGACTGGAACCGTTACACCGACGAGCTGTCCTACGCCCAGGCGATGCGCGACAAGCTGGTCTCGATCGGCTTCGACACCAAGCTGGGCATGCTCATCGACACCTCCCGCAACGGCTGGGGCGGCACCCAGCGGCCCACCGGTCCCGGCGCCACCACCAACGTCGACACCTACGTCAACGGAGGCCGCTACGACCGCCGCATCCACCTCGGCAACTGGTGCAACCAGTCCGGAGCCGGCCTCGGCGAGCGCCCGAAGGCCTCGCCCGAGCCGGGTATCGACGCCTACGTCTGGATGAAGCCCCCGGGTGAGTCCGACGGCGCCAGCAAGGAGATCCCGAACAACGAGGGCAAGGGCTTCGACCGGATGTGCGACCCGACGTACACCGGCAACGCCCGCAACGGCAACAGCATGTCGGGCGCCCTGCCGGACGCGCCGCTGTCCGGTCAGTGGTTCTCGGCGCAGTTCCAGCAGCTGATGCAGAACGCCTACCCGCCGCTGTCGTAGCGAGGGCGGCGCACCGCGGTGTCCTGACGCCGCGGTGAACCGGCCCGCCGGGTCCGGCCCTCGGAGGCCGGGCCCGGCGGGCCCCGTACCGGAAACGCCACACCCTGGAATTTGCCGTACCGGCAACACGACTGGCTCCCTCGCGGTGCGTCGGCGCACCCTGACCGCACCCGGAGGAGAGGCTGACCCCATGGCGCACCACCACGATCACCCGCACGGCGACGGCGAGTCGCACGGCCGTCACCACCACGACCACACCGACGTCGACTGGACGGAGCTGGCCCCGCTGCTGGAGGCCCAGGCCGAGCTGTTCACCCCGCTGTACGAGCGGGCCCTGGCCTGGCTGGCCAAGCAGCAGACCGACCCCGGGCTCGTCGTCGACGCGGGCAGCGGGCCCGGCGTCGTCTCCTGTCTGCTCGCCGAGACCTTTCCCGGCGCCCGGGTGGTCGCCGTCGACGGGTCCGAACCGCTGCTGGAGCGGGCCCGCGCCCGCGCCGGGCGACTCGGTGTCGCCGACCGGTTCGGCACCCTCGCCGGTGACCTGCCCGGCGTCCTCGACGAGCTCGACTACCCCGCCGACCTGCTGTGGGCCAGCCACAGCCTGCACCACCTCGGCGACCAGCGGGCCGCGCTCGCCGCCTTCGCCGACCGGCTCGCGCCCGGCGGCACGCTCGCCGTCCTGGAGGGCGGGCTGTCCGCCCGGTTCCTGCCGCGCGACCTCGGCTTCGGCCGTCCGGGACTCCAGGCCCGGCTGGAGGCGCTGGAGCAGGAGTGGTTCGCCGAGATGCGTTCGGGGCTGCCCGGCAGCGTCGAGGAGCGGGAGGACTGGCCGGCGCTGCTCGCCGCCGCGGGCCTCGGTCACCCGCACACCCGCAGCTTCCTGCTCGATCTGCCCGCTCCGACCACCGACCGGGCCCGCGCCTACGTCGCCGCCACGCTGTCCCGCACCCGCGACTCCCTCGGCGACCAGCTCGACGCCACCGACCGCGCCGCCCTCGACCGGCTGCTCGACCCCGACGACAAGGCGAGCGTGCACCACCGCCCCGATGTCTTCGTGCTCGCCGCGCAGACCGTGTACACGGCGACCAAGTCCCTGTGACCCGAGGCCGGTCGCACCGGCGTCGCACGGCCGGCCGGGCGGCCCGGACGACAGCGCGCCCCGGGACCGCCGAGGTCCCGGGGCGCGGCGTCGGTACGGTCGGGCGGGTCAGTCCGTGCCGAAGACGGCCGGGTCGGGGCCGATCCGCCGGTCCTCGTTCAGCGCGCTGATCGCCGCCAGGTCCTCGTCGTCCAGGCTGAAGTCGAAGACGTCGATGTTCTCCCCGATCCGGGACGGGGTCACCGACTTGGGGATGACCACGTTGCCCAGCTGGAGGTGCCAGCGCAGGACGATCTGGGCCGGGGTGCGGCCGTGCTTGCGCGCGATGGCGACGATCGCCGGCACCTCCAGCAGGCCCTTGCCCTGGCCGAGCGGGGACCAGGCCTCGGTGGCGATGCCGTGCTCCGCGTGGTACTCACGCGAGGCGTGCTGCTGAAGGTGGGGGTGCAGCTCGATCTGGTTGACCGCCGGGACGACGGACGTCTCGCCGATCAGCCGCTCCAGGTGCTCCGGCAGGAAGTTGGAGACACCGATCGCCTTGATCCGGCCGTCGGCGTGCAGCTTCTCGAACGCCTTGTAGGTGTCGACGTACGTACCCCGGGACGGCATCGGCCAGTGGATGAGGTACAGGTCCACGTAGTCCAGACCCAGCTTCGACAGGGAGAGGTCGAAGGCGCGCAGAGTGGAGTCGTACCCCTGGTCGCTGTTCCACAGCTTGGTGGTGATGAAGAGTTCCTCGCGCGCGATGCCCGAGTCGGCGAGAGCCTTGCCGGTGCCCTCTTCGTTGCCGTAGATCGCCGCTGTGTCGATGCTCCGGTACCCGGCCTCCAGCGCGGTGGTGACCGCCTGCGCCGCCTCGTCGTCCGGCACCTGCCAGACGCCGAAGCCCAGCTGGGGCATCTCGACGCCGTTGTTGAGGATGATCGGGGGGACCTTGCTGCTCACGAGCTCTTGATCCTTCGGTTGTCGTCAGGTGGTACTCCCATCGTCAACGATCACGGGCCGCGATGCATTCCTGACGGGCAAATCCGCCCTCGGCGGTCTGCCGGGCGGGCGCCGGCTCAGGTGTGGTACAGGGCGTCCACCTCGTTCGCGTAGGCCTTCTCGATGGCCCTGCGCTTGAGCTTGAGCGACGGGGTGAGCAAGCCGTGCTCCTCGGTGAAGGGCTGGGCGAGGATCCGGAAGGTGCGGATCGACTCGGCCTGCGACACCAGGGTGTTCGCGGCGACCACCGCGCGCCGCACCTCCGCCTCCAGGTCCGCGTCGCGCACCAGCGCCGCCGCGGTCATCCGCGGCTTGTTGCGCATCAGCAGCCAGTGCTCCACCGCCTCCTGGTCGAGGGTGATCAGGGCGGCGACGAACGGGCGGTCGTTGCCGACGACGATGCACTGCGAGACCAGCGGATGGTCCCGGACGCGTTCCTCCAGCGGGCCGGGGGAGACGCTCTTGCCGCCCGAGGTGACCAGGATCTCCTTCTTGCGGCCGGTGATGGTGAGATAGCCGTCCTCGTCCAGGAAGCCCAGGTCGCCGGTGGCCAGCCAGCCGTCGTGCACGGCCTCGTCGGTGGCCTTGGCGTTGTTGAGGTAGCCCTGGAAGACGTTGCCGCCGCGCAGCCAGATCTCGCCGTCGTCGGCGGTGTGCACGGTCACGCCGGGGATGGGCCGGCCGACCGTGCCGTAGCGGGTGCGCTCGGGCGGGTTGGCGGTGGCGGCGGCCGTGGACTCGGTCAGCCCGTACCCCTCGTAGATGTGCACGCCCGCGCCCGCGAAGAACAGCCCGAGCCGGCGGTCCATCGCCGAGCCGCCCGACATCGCGTGCCGCACCCGGCCGCCCATCGCCTCGCGCATCCTGGCGTAGACGAGCTTGTCGAAGAGCTGGTGCTGCATCCGCAGGCCCGCCGACGGTCCGGGCCCGACGCCCCAGGCCTTCGCCTCCATCGCGTCCGCGTACCGCACCGCGACGTCGACGGCCTTCTCGAACGCCCCCGCGCGGCCCTCGCGTTCGGCCTTGCGGCGGGCGGCGTTGAAGACCTTCTCGAAGATGTACGGCACCGCGAGGAAGAAGGTCGGCCGGAAGGCGGCCAGGTCGGGCAGCAGGGCGGCGGCGTTCAGCTGCGGCTGGTGGCCGAAGCGGACCCGGCCCCGGACCGCGGCGACCTGCACCATCCGGCCGAACACGTGGGCGAGCGGCAGGAAGAGCAGGGTGGCGACCTCCTCGCCCTTGCGGGACTGGAACACCGGCGCCCAGCGCTCGACCACGGTGTCCGCCTCGAACATGAAGTTGCCGTGCGAGAGGACGCATCCCTTGGGACGGCCCGTGGTGCCCGAGGTGTAGATGACGGTCGCGACCGTCTCCGGGGTGACCGCCTTGCGGTGCCGGTGGACCACCTCGTCGTCCAGGTGCGCCCCGGCGTCGTACAGCTCCGCCACCGCGCCCGCGTCCAGCTGCCACAGATGCTTCAGACGCGGCAGCCGGTCGATGACGGTGGCGATCGTCATCGCGTGGTCCTCGTGCTCCACGATCGCGGCCGTCACCTCCGCGTCGTACAGCATCCAGTAGCACTGCTCGGCCGAGGAGGTCGGGTAGACCGGCACCACCTGCGCGCCGACCGACCAGAGCGCGAAGTCGAACAGCGTCCACTCGTAGCGGGTACGGGACATGATCGCTACCCGGTCGCCGAAGCGGACGCCGCGGGCGAGCAGGCCCTTGGCGAGGGCGAGCACCTCGTCGCGGAACTCGGCGGCCGTGACGTCCCGCCACCGCCCGCTGTCGTCCTTGCGGCCGAGCGCGAGGTGCCGGGGGTCCTCCTCGGCGTTGCCGTACACGGCGTCGGCCAGGCCGCCCACGGGGGGAGGCAGCGCCGACGGCGGGCTGGTGAACTCGCGCAAACCCGCTCCCCCCGCTCTCCGTGACGGCTCCCGGTGACGCTGACGCCCCGCACAGGCGGTGAAAGCTACCCCACGCAGAGTCCGGACGGGAGGGGTGCCGAAGGCGAGCGGAGCTCAGGTTCACGCTGGTCGGCGAGGGAGAAAAGGGTGCACATGGGGAAGGGCCGGGCACATTCCTGACGGCGGAGTAAGTTTCGTGCCGTAATCTCCACGGAATCTGTACGAAGCCGCTCACCGCCGGTGCAGCCGGTCCCCGCCCGCCAGGATCGCCGCCGCCAGCGCGTCCGCCGCGCTCTGCGCGGGCGTCCGGCGGACGCCGTGCACCAGCACGAAGTCGACCCGTCCGAGCTCCGGCAGACCGAACCGGTCCGGCACCCGGACCAGCCCCGGCGGGATCAGACCCCGCGAGTGCGCCATCACCCCGAGCCCGGCCCGGGCCGCCGCGATCAGACCGTTGAGCCCGCCGCTGGTGCACACGATCCGCCAGGGCCGGCCCTGCCGCTCCAGCGCCTCCATCGCCAGCGCGCGGGTGATGCCCGGCGGCGGATAGACGATCAGCGGGACCGGGCGGTCCGGGTCGAGGCGCAGCCGGTCGGCGCCGATCCACACCAGCCGGTCGTGCCAGACCAGCTCACCGCGCGGGTCCTCCGGCCGCCGCTTGGCCAGCATCAGGTCCAGCTTCCCGGCCGCCAGCCGCTCGTGCAGGGTGCCCGACAGCTCGACCGTCAGCTCCAGGTCGACCTCGGGATGGTCGTGCCGGAAGCCCTCCAGGATCTCCGGCAGCCGGGTCAGCACGAAGTCCTCCGAGGCGCCGAACCGCAGCCTGCCCCGCAGCCGGGTGCCGGTGAAGAACGCCGTCGCCTGCTCGTGCACCTCCAGGATCCGCCGGGCGAAGCCCAGCATCGCCTCGCCGTCCTCGGTCAGCTCCACGGAGTGGGTGTCCCGGCTGAACAACTGCCGCCCGGTGGCGTCCTCCAGCTTCCGCACATGCTGGCTGGCCGTCGACTGGCGCAGCCCCAGCCGCCGCGCGGCCTGCGTGAAGCTCAGGGTCTGCGCCACCGCCAGAAAGGTACGAAGGTGGGACGGGTCGTACATGCCGCCGAGGATAGCGCGCGGTCATCGCGATCCGTGATGACAGTCAGAGTGGTATGCCGGATTCCCGATCGGCGGGCGGAGGAGCAGGATGGAGAGGGGACGTCTCGACCCCGGAGCACCTGTCCGCGATCCGTGTGGAGCATCGTGAAACGCCTGCGATGGCCGAGTCGGCCGCCTATCGACCCGTACATCCTGATGCTGCTCGGGACGGTGGGCCTCGCGGCGCTCCTCCCCGCCCGCGGCGCGGCCGCCGACATCGTCTCCGGCGCCTCCACCGCCGCCATCGCCTTCCTCTTCTTCCTCTACGGCACCCGGCTCTCCACCCGGGAGGCGCTCGACGGACTGAAGCACTGGCGGCTCCACCTCACCGTCCTGGCCTGCACCTTCGTCATCTTCCCGCTGCTCGGCCTGGCCGCCCGCGGACTGGTGCCGGTGGTGCTCACCCACTCCCTGTGGCAGGGCCTGCTCTTCCTCACCCTCGTCCCGTCCACGATCCAGTCCTCGATCGCCTTCACCTCCATCGCCCGCGGCAACGTGCCCGCCGCGATCTGCGCCGGCTCCTTCTCCTCGCTCGCCGGCATCGTCGCCACCCCGCTGCTCGCCGCCTCGCTGCTCGGCGGCGGCACCGGCGGGTTCTCCGCGGACTCGGTGCTGAAGATCGTGCTCCAGCTGCTCGTGCCGTTCCTCGCCGGACAGGTGCTGCGCCGCTGGATCGGCGGCTTCGTCGCCCGCCACAAGAAGGTCCTCGGCCACGTCGACCGCGGCTCCATCCTGCTCGTCGTCTACACCGCGTTCAGCGAGGGCGTGGTCCAGGGCATCTGGCACCAGGTGAGCCCCGCCCGGCTCGGCGGACTGCTCGCCGTGGAGGCCGTGCTGCTGGCCGTGATGCTCACCGCGACCTGGTACGGCGCCAAGGCGCTCGGCTTCGGGCGCGCGGACCGGATCACCATCCAGTTCGCCGGGTCGAAGAAGTCCCTCGCCGCCGGCCTGCCCATGGCCAGTGTGCTGTTCGGCGCGCACGCCTCGCTGGCCGTGCTGCCGCTGATGCTCTTCCACCAGATGCAGCTCATGGTCTGCGCGGTGATCGCCAAACGCCGCTCCCACGACCCCGTCGACGACGAGGAGTCCGGCGAGCTCAGCGACGCGCGCGCAGCCTCAGGTCCGCGAACCGCGGTCGGTACGGGCCCGCGTTCCCGCTGAGCCGCGCGGAGGCCGCGAGGGCCGGCACCAGCAGCAGACCGATCCCGGCCACCGCCCGCCCCGCGCCCGTCCGCCGCCCCCGCGCGTGTCTCCCGCCGCTGCCGCGACCGCCGAGTCCATCGAGTCCTCGATCGCGTCGATCGCGTCGATCGCGTGCGTCGTGTTCATCGAGTGCATCGCGTCCGCCGGGTCCGTCCTCGGGCACGCTCCGGGACGTCAGCGGCTCGCACCCACCCGGTCCATGGGCAGCCACAGCACCGTGCCCGCGGACGGAGCCACCGGCGCGCCCGGCGCGGCCAAGTCCAGCGCCCGATCCCACACCCGCACCTCGTCGATCGCGCCGCTGAAGTGCGCCCGGCCGTCCATGCGCTGCCCGATGTGCACTCCGAACACCGAGGTGCGGCTCAGCGAGCCCGCCACGTCGGCCGTGTCCGCCGCCGTGCCGTCGACGGAGAGTGTGAGCCGGCCGTCGCCGCGCCGCAGCACCAGATGGTGCCAGCGGCCGTCGGCCCGCGCGCCGGCCGCGGTCACGGTGGCCGTGCGGACGGTCGTGGCGCCCTCCCGTACGGTGATCAGGCCCCGCAGCCGGTCCTCGGCGGGCTCGGACCAGAGCTGGATCCGCGGCTGGGAGCGGCCGGCGCCGCCCATCGAGAACAGCGGCTGCTCGCCCGTCGCGGCGGTGTGGCGGAACCACAGGGAGACGGTGAAGTCACCGGTGCCGAGGGCGAGTTCGGGCCGGTGGCCCACGCGTACGGCGTCGTCGGCGCCGTCGAGGGCCAGCGCTCCGCCCCTGACCCCGTCGACGGGCGCGGCACCGCCGAGGACGGAGGCGGGTCCGGCCCGCGGGGCCAGATCGGGGGTGACCGGGTCGGCGTCCCGGGGCGGGGTGAGCCGGTCCTCGGTGAAGCGGGCGAAGCGGATCTCGTCGCGGGCGTCCACGGCTCCGGCCTCGTACAGCAGGCCGGCGGTGTCCGGGGCGAGGGCCGCGAGGTCGGAGTAGCCGGACCAGTCCGTGGTGACGACCGTGCCGCGGTCCACGCTGTCCCAGGTGGCGCCGCCGTCGGAGGAGGAGCGGATCATCATGGTGCGGCGGCGGTCGGGATCGGCCGGGGCGGACAGCAGGGTGCGGGAGCCGAGGGTGAGCAGGGCGCCCTGGACCTGCGGGGTGGCCAGCTCCGGCAGGGCCTCGAAGGGCGCGTCGTAGGTGTCTCCGCCGTCGCTGCTGACGGCCTGGGTCCGGTGGCCGAGGTCGGTGCCCTCCTGTTCGCGGCCGCCGACCAGGACGGCGCCGTCGGCGCGTTCCGTCATCGTCAGTTCGGAGGGCCGCTGGCGGAAGGTGCCGTCGGCGGCGACGGGCCAGGTGTCGGTCGCGCCGATCCGCCAGTGGTCGCCGCCGTCGTCGCTGACCATCAGCGCGGCGTGACCGGCCGTGACCCGGTTGCCGTCGAAGGTCTCGGCGTTGACGCCGAACACCAGCCGCCCGGCGTGGGCACCGCGGGTGAGCTGGATGCCGTGCCCCGGGCCGGTGGCGTACCAGGAGTTCCAGTCCGGCGGCAGGATCCGCGGGCCGAGCGGGCGCGGCGCGGACCAGGTACGGCCGTCGTCGTCGCTGTGCTGGAGGTGCGGGGTGCGGTCGCAGGGCACCTGGCAGTTGGCGTCGTCGGAGCGGCCCGTGTTGTGCGTCTGGGCCAGCAGGATCCGGCCCGTCGTCAGGTCCACGACCGGCGCCGGGTTGCCGTGCGTGTCGCCGCCGCCCTCGGTGACGACCTGGAGCGGCCCCCAGGTGCGGCCGCCGTCGGTGGAGCGCTTGAGGACGATGTCGATGTCGGCCGCGTCACCGCAGTTCAGCACCCGCCCCTCGGCGAACGCCAGCAGCGTGCCCGAGGCGGTCCGCGCCAGCGCCGGGATACGGAAGCAGGCGTAACCGGGGTCCCGCGAGGGCTCGAAGAGCACTTGCTGCTCGAACAGCGGTGTGTGCGGCCGCTGTTGGGCGTGCGCGGAGGCGGGGTGCGGGAACAGCGCGGTCGCCGTCAGGACGGCGACCGCGGTGAGGGTGGCTCTCGGACGGGTGCGAAGACCTGGCAGCGGCATGGTGCGATCGGCCCTTCATGGGGCTGTCCGGACATTCGCCGTCCAACGTACGAGGGGCCGTGAAACAGCCGGGACCACCGACACCCGCAACCGCCGTCCGGTCACCGGGTCGGAGGTACGCCAGGACCTGATGGTGTGTCAGGAAGGGTGTACGGGCCGAGGCGGGGCCCCTGCGGCGCAGGGGGCGCTCCCCGCCGGTCGGGGCCCCGCCGCCGTGTCGCGGGGAGCCGGTCAGCCCTGGGCGGCCGCGGCCCGCAGGGCGAGCCGGTGCTCACCCGCGTACACGTTCATGGAGCTGCCCCGCAGGAAGCCCACCAGCGTCAGACCCGTCTCGGCGGCCAGGTCGACGGCCAGCGAGGACGGCGCGGAGACCGCCGCGAGCACCGGGATGCCCGCCATCACCGCCTTCTGCGCCAGCTCGAACGAGGCCCGGCCCGAGACCAGCAGGATCGTCCTGGACAGCGGCAGCTCGCCGTTCTGCAGGGCGCGGCCGACCAGCTTGTCCACCGCGTTGTGCCGGCCCACGTCCTCCCGTATGTCCACCAGCTCCCCCTCCTCGGTGAACAGGGCCGCCGCGTGCAGCCCGCCGGTCCGGTCGAAGACTCGCTGGGCCGCCCGCAGCCGGTCGGGGAGGCTCGCCAGCAGCTCCGGGTCGATCCGCAGCGCCGGGGTGTCGGCGATCGGCCAGCGGGCCGTGGTGCGGACCGCGTCGAGGCTCGCCTTGCCGCACAGGCCGCAGGAGGAGGTCGTGTAGACGTTCCGCTCCAGCGTGATGTCGGGGATGATCACGCCGGGCGAGGTCTTCACGTCGACCACGTTGTAGGTGTTCGAGCCGTCGGCGGTCGCGCCCGCGCAGTACACGATGTTCCGCAGATCGTCCGCGGTCGCCAGCACGCCCTCGCTCACCAGGAACCCCGCGGCGAGCGCGAAGTCGTCGCCCGGCGTCCGCATGGTGATGGCGAGCGGTCTGCCGTCGAGGCGGATCTCCAGCGGCTCCTCGGCGACGAGCGTGTCAGGGCGGGACGAGGCCACCCCGTCGCGGATGCGGATCACCTTGCGTCGTTCCGTGACTCGTCCCATTGTCCCTGTCCCGTGTCCCGATCAGTCCCGGCTCTGGACGTGCTGGTAGCCGAAACGGCCCTTGATGCAGAGATTGCCGTGGGTCACCGGGTTGTCGTGCGGCGAGGTGACCTTCACGATCTCATTGTCCTGCACGTGGAGGGTGAGGTTGCAGCCCACACCGCAGTAGGCGCACACCGTCGTCGCTCGGTCTGTACCGATTCGTTCCAGGTGCCCGCCGCCCGCATGTCGAACTCCGACTTGAACGACAGCGCCCCGGTCGGGCACACCTCGATGCAATTGCCGCAATACACGCAGGCCGAGTCGGTCAGCGGCGCGTCGTGCTCCACCGCGATCCGGGCGTCGAAGCCGCGGCCGGAAACAGAGATTGCGAACGTGTTCTGCCACTGGTCGCCACAGGCGTCCACGCACGTGGGAACGCTCCGTTCGGTCGAGGGAGTACCGGCGGAGGTGAGGCCTGTCGGGGAGGCCCGTGGGAGGGCGAGTGGGGAGGCGAGTCGGGAAGACTGAAGTGTGTCGACGAAATATTGTCTACAGTATGGAGATTTGGTCAGCAAGGGTCCGCGCAGCCACCGGCCAGGTCGCGGTGATCGGTCGGACGTGATCGGTCGGACGTCCGACGTCTGAGGAAGCCGACAAGCCGGGCGCCGGTTTCCTGTGACTTCACCTGCCGTCGTACCCGTGAGTACCTGATCAGACTGGTGAACCCCGCTACCCGAGGCACGAGGGGGACCACCTTCCATGAACGGCTCGCGCATCACCGCCGTCGGCCACTACCAGCCCGCCAAGGTCCTGACCAACGAGGACCTGGCGGCTCTGGTCGACACCAGCGACGAGTGGATCAGCTCCCGGGTCGGCATCCGGACCCGGCACATCGCCGGCCCCGACGAGCCCGTCGACGAGCTGGCCGCGCACGCCGCCGCCAAGGCCCTCGCGGCAGCGGGACTCGCCCCCGGCGACATCGACCTGGTGCTCGTCGCCACCTCGACGGCCATAGACCGCTCGCCGAACATGGCCGCCCGGGTCGCCGCCCGGATCGGCATCCCGGGGCCCGCCGCGATGGACGTCAACGTGGTGTGCGCCGGCTTCACCCACGCCCTGGCGACCGCCGACCACACCCTGCGCGCCGGTGCGGCGACCCGGGCCCTGGTGATCGGCGCGGACAAGATGTCCGACGTGACCGACTGGACCGACCGCACCACCTGCGTGCTCGTCGGCGACGGGGCCGGGGCCGCCGTCGTGGAGTCCTGCGCCCCGGGCGAGGAGCCCGGCATCGGTCCGGTGCTGTGGGGATCGGTGCCCGAGATGGGGCACGCCGTCCGCATCGAGGGCACGCCCGCGCGGTTCGCGCAGGAGGGGCAGAGCGTCTACCGCTGGGCGACGACCCAGCTGCCGCCGCTGGCCCGCGCGGCGTGCGAGCGCGCCGGACTGGCCCCCGAGGACCTGGCCGCGGTCGTGCTGCACCAGGCCAACCTGCGCATCATCGAACCCCTCGCCCAGCGGCTGGGCGCCGTCAACGCGGTGATCGCGCGCGATGTCACCGATTCGGGGAACACCTCGGCCGCCAGCATCCCCCTCGCCTTCTCCAAGCTGGTCGAACGCGGTGCCGTGACCACCGGGGATCCGGTGCTGCTGTTCGGCTTCGGCGGCAACCTGTCGTACGCGGGGCAGGTCGTCCGGTGCCCGTGAGGGCGGGCAGTGTGACGGCGTGATGGTGTGACGGCAGGACCGTGCGATGGCGTGACGGTGTGACGGGCCGACAGGGGTGGGGCCAACTCGCCGTTCCCCTGACGTTTGTGCACCGTAGACTGTAGACGAAAGACAATTGATACCGTCTTTCCACTGGCTTTCCGGTGTCTTTACGGCCGCTGCTCCCGGTGTCGTCACGGCCGCCGTGCAGGGCCCTGCCGAGGAGGGGGACCTACCGATGTTGTCGACAGGACTGCCGCAGGGAGCTGTGCCCAAGCTGGAGCGGCCCGGCCCGCTGCGCGACCGGGTCTACGAGGCGCTGCTGGAACTCATCACCACCCGCGCCCTCCAGCCCGGCCAGCACCTGGTGGAGAGCGAACTCGCCGGACACCTCGGCGTCTCCCGCCAGCCGGTGCGCGAGGCGCTGCAACGGCTGAACACCGAGGGCTGGGTCGATCTGCGCCCGGCCCAGGGCGCGTTCGTGCACGAGCCCACCGAGGAGGAGGCCGACCAGCTGCTGACCGTGCGGACGCTGCTGGAGGCCGAGGCGGCCCGGCTCGCCGCCGCGAACGCCACCCGCGAGGGCGTCGACGCCCTGGACGAGATCCTGGGCCAGGGCATGCAGGCCGTCGCCCGCGACGACATGGACGCCGCCGTGGCCCTCAACGCCCGCTTCCACGCCAAGATCATGGAGCTGGCCGGCAACGCGGTCCTCGCCGAACTCGCCGCGCAGGTCGACCGCCGGGTGCGCTGGTACCACACCCCGGTCGCCCGGCAGCGGGGCGGCCAGTCCTGGATCGAGCACCGGGAGCTGATCGGCGCGATCGCGGCCGGCGACGAGCAGGACGCCACCCGGCTGATGCGGGAGCACACGGAGCACACCCGGCGGTCGTACCACGCCCGCCCCGGCCGGCAGCCCTGACCTCGCTCGACAAAAAGGTGATCAGAACGCGTCCGCGTGCGCCCGCGCCCACTCCTCGAAGGTGCGCGGCGCCCGGCCCGTGACCTCCCGCACCGTCGGATGCACCACCGACTCGTCCAGGGAACCGTCGACGAAGAAGTCGAAGAACGCGTCGACGTACGGCTTCGGCATCCGCGCCTCCAAGGCGACGCGGGCCTCCTCGTGGTCCAGTCCGATCGTGCGCAGCTCGCGGCCCAGCACCTCGCCGAGGATGCGCACCCGGTCGGCGGGCAGCAGCGCCTCGGGGCCGGTCAGCTCCAGGGCGCGACCGCCGTACTCCCGCGAGAGCAGGGCGTGCAGGGCACACCGCGCGATGTCGTAGGGGTCGACGTCGGCGGTGCGGACGTCCGGGAACGGCACCCGTACCTCGTCGCCCGCGGCGATCTGGCCGGCCAGCCGCAGCGCGTTCGACATGAAGCTCCGCGCCCGCAGGAAGGTCCACTCCAGCCCCGAGGCGCGGACCGACTCCTCGGCGGCGATCAGATGGCCGGCGACCGCGTTGCCCGTGTTGCCGGTGCCCGCCGACCCGCCGGACAGCATGACCACCCGCTCCACGCCGGCGGCCCGCGCGTCGGCCAGGATCTGCCGCTGACCGGCGTATCCGGGCATCAGGAACACCGCCCGTACGCCGTCCAGCGCGCCGCGGACCGTCTCCGGCCGGTCCAGATCGCCCGCCACGGCCGACACACCCGCCGGCAGCCCGTCGGCCCGGCCTGACCGGTTCATCGCCCGCACCGGCTCGCCGGCCTCCGCCAGCGCCCGGACCAGCGGCGCGCCGACGTTCCCCGTGGCACCCGTCACCAAGATCACGAACGTGTCCTCTCGCGGCGCCCGGGCCGCCGTCGGCCCGGGATCGTGCCCTCATCCTCGGCGTGACGCCCCTCGGAACCAACGACCCACCCGCCTTTGTCCTGTGAGTGGAAAAAGGCGGCGGTAATTCCTGCGCGACTTCTTCCCACCTCCGGCAGCCACTGCTACGTTCCCCTCGAAAGCCCGACAGCGATGGCCGGAACGAGGCGGGGAGGGGCACGTGAGACGCATGACCGCACGACCCGCCAACGCCCACCAGGCCAGACTGCTGAAGCTGCTGCGCGACGGCGGGCCCAACTCCCGGGCGCAGCTGGGCGATCAGGTCGACCTGTCACGGTCCAAGCTGGCCGTGGAGGTGGACCGGCTGCTGGAGACGGGCCTGGTCGTGGCCGACGGACTCGCCGCCTCGCGCGGCGGCCGCCGCTCCCACAACATCCGGCTCGCCCCCGGTCTGCGCTTCCTCGGCGTCGACATCGGCGCCACCTCCATCGACGTGGCCGTCACCAACGCCGAACTGGAGATCCTGGGCCACATCACCCAGCCCATGGAGGTACGCGAGGGGCCGGTCGCCGTCTTCGAGCAAGTCCTCGCCATGGCGGCGAAGTTGAGGGCCTCCGGTCTCGCCGAGGGCTTCGACGGCGCCGGTATCGGCGTCCCCGGCCCCGTGCGCTTCCCGGAGGGCATCCCGGTGGCGCCCCCGATCATGCCGGGCTGGGACGGCTTCCCGGTACGGGAGGCGCTGAGCCAGGAACTCGGCTGCCCGGTCATGGTCGACAACGATGTGAACCTGATGGCGATGGGGGAGCAGCACGCGGGCGTCGCCCGTTCCGTGGGCGACTTCCTCTGCGTCAAGATCGGCACCGGTATCGGCTGCGGCATCGTCGTCGGCGGTGCCGTCCACCGCGGTACGACGGGCAGCGCCGGCGACATCGGCCACATCCAGGCCGTGTTCGACGGCCGGCCGTGCGCCTGCGGCAACCGGGGCTGCCTGGAGGCCCACTTCAGCGGTGCCGCGCTGGCCCGTGACGCGCTGGAGGCCGCCCAGCTCGGGCAGTCCGCCGAACTCGCCGCCCGCCTGGAGGCGAACGGCTCGCTCAGCGCCGTCGACGTCGCCGCCGCGGCCGCCGCGGGAGACGCCCTCAGCCTCGATCTGATCCGCGAGGGCGGCACCCGCACCGGCCAGGTCATCGCCGGACTGGTCAGCTTCTTCAACCCCGGCCTCGTGGTGATCGGGGGTGGGGTGACCGGCCTCGGCCACACCCTGCTCGCCGCGATCCGCACCCAGGTCTACCGCCAGTCGCTGCCGCTCGCGACCGGCAACCTCCCCATCGTGCTGGGCGAGTTGGGCCCCACCGCCGGAGTCATCGGCGCGGCCCGCCTCATCAGCGACCACCTGTTCTCACCCGCGTAGTACCTGCTCTGCACCGCGCAGTACCTGCTCTCACTCGCGCAGCACCGCCGTACCGAGCCGCACGACACGTCACACCGCACCCGAGTAGCACGACACCTCGCGCACACCCCGAGCCGTCGGCACCGCCCTCCCGTACAGCGCCTCCGCACAGCCCGCCACGCCCACAACCCCGACACCACGGCCCACGACGCCGCGTCCGGTCGCGATCCGCCATGCCCGGATGCGCCACGCCCGACTTCGCCACGCCGAACCCGTCACGCCCGACTTCGCCACGCCCGAATCCGTCACGCCACGCCACGCCGCGATCCGTCCTGCCCGAGAACGCCTGCCCCGACCCGCCGCACGCGGAGGGGACCGCCCTGACACCGGCCCGCACGCCCGCCGAGGGGAACCCACATGGCACCAGAACCACCGCTGCTCAGCATGTCCGGCATCACCAAGTCGTTCCCCGGAGTCCGTGCCCTGGACGGCGTCGACCTCGACGTCCAGGCCGGTGAGGTGCACTGCCTGCTCGGCCAGAACGGGGCCGGGAAGTCCACCCTCATCAAGGTCCTGGCGGGCGCCCACCAGCCCGACGGCGGGACCATCCGCTGGCGCGGCGAGCCGGTCACGCTGCGCTCCCCGATCGCCGCCATGCGCCTCGGCATCGCCACCATCTACCAGGAACTCGACCTGGTGGAGCACCTGTCGGTGGCCGAGAACGTCCACCTGGGCCATGAACCGACGACCGCCGGCTTCGTCGTACGGCGCGGCGCCGCCCGCGACTCGACCGCCCGGCTGCTCAAGCGCCTCGGCCACCCCGAGATCGACCCGGCCCGCCTGGTGGGAGAGCTGTCGGCGGCGCAGCAGCAGATCGTGTCCATGGCGCGGGCGCTCTCCCACGAGGTGCGGCTGATCGTGATGGACGAGCCGTCCGCCGCGCTCGACCCGGACGAGGTCGACAACCTGTTCCGGATCGTCGGCGATCTGACGGCCGACGGCGTGGCCGTGGTCTACATCTCGCACCGGCTGGAGGAGATCCGCCGGATCGGCGACCGGGTGACCGTGCTGAAGGACGGACGGGCGGTGGCGGGCGGACTGCCCGCGAAGACGACGCCGACCCGGGACGTCGTGGCGATGATGACCGGCCGGAACGTGGAGTACGTCTTCCCCGAGCGGCAGGCCGGACCGGTGCCCGGCACGCCGGTGCTGGAGGTGCGGGGGCTGGCGCGGGCCGGTGAGTTCGAGCCGCTCGACCTGACCGTGCACGCCGGGGAGATCGTGGGGCTGGCCGGGCTGGTCGGGTCGGGGAGATCCGAGATCCTGGAGACCGTCTACGGCGCACGGAAGCCGACAGCCGGTCAGGTGCTGGTCGAAGGACGGCCGTTGCGGGCCGGCAGTGTCCGCGCGGCCGTCCGCGCCGGCCTCGGCCTCGCTCCCGAGGAGCGCAAGGCGCAGGCCCTGCTCCTGCTGGAGTCCGTCACCCGCAACGTCTCGGTCTCCTCGATGTCCCGGTTCTCCCGGGCCGGCTGGATCGACCGGACCGCCGAGCTGACCGCCGCGCGGGCCGCCACCCGCGAGCTGTCGCTGCGGCCCGACAACCCGGCCGTACCCGTCCGCACCCTGTCCGGCGGCAACCAGCAGAAGGCCGTCCTGGCGCGCTGGCTGCTGCGCGGCTGCAAGGTGCTGCTGCTCGACGAACCCACCCGCGGGGTCGACGTCGGTGCCCGCGCCGAACTGTACGCGGTCGTGCGCCGGCTGGCGGACGAAGGCCTCGCCGTGCTCCTCGTCTCCAGCGAGGTCCCCGAGGTGCTGGGCCTCGCCGACCGTGTGCTGGTGCTGCGCGAGGGCCGGGTCGTCCACACCGCGCCCGCCGCCGATCTCGACGAACACCGCGTACTCGACCTCGTGATGGAAGGAAGCCCGGCGACATGACGCAGCCCGTCTCCCCGCCGCGGGGCGCCACCGACAAGGCGCCGCCGGCCCCGCTCCCCGCCTGGCGCACCGTGGCGTTCCGCGCCGACCTGCGCACGCTCTCCCTGCTGGGCGTGCTCGCCGTGCTCGTCGTCATCGGCGGCGTCACCAAGCCCGACGAGTTCCTCGACACCCGCAACCTGCAACTCGTCCTCACCCAGGCGTCGGTGATCGGCGTCGTCACCGTCGGCATGACCTTCGTGATCATCTCCGGGGGCATCGATCTGTCGGTCGGCGCGATCGTCGCCCTCGCCTCCGTGTGGGCGACCACGGTCGCCACCCAGGACTTCGGCTTCGGCGGCATCCTGCTGACCTCGGTCCTGGTCGGCCTCGGCTGCGGCCTGGTGAACGGACTGCTGGTCGCCTACGGCGCGATCGTCCCGTTCATCGCCACGCTCGCCATGCTGGCCTCCGCGCGCGGACTGGCGCTCCAGATCACCGACGGCAGGACCCAGATCGTCACCGTCGACGGGATCCTGGACCTCGGCGAACGCGACGCGTACATCCTCGGCGTCCCGCCGCTGGTGCTGGTCTTCGCGGTCGTGACGATCGCCGGCTGGCTGCTGCTGAACCGCACCACCTTCGGCCGCCGCACGGTCGCCGTCGGCGGCAACGCGGAGGCCGCCCGCCTCGCCGGCATCGACGTCCGCCGCCAGCGGCTCTACCTCTACCTGCTGTCCGGACTGTGCTGCGGCATCGCCGCCTTCCTGCTGATCATCCTGTCCGGCTCCGGCCAGAACACCAACGGCAACCTCTACGAACTCGACGCCATCGCCGCCGCGATCATCGGCGGAACCCTGCTCACCGGGGGTCGCGGCACCATCACCGGGTCCGTGCTCGGCGTCCTGATCTTCACCACGATCACCAACATCTTCGCCCTGAACAACCTGCAGAGCGACGTCCAGCAGATCGCCAAGGGCGCGATCATCGTCGCCGCCGTGCTGGTCCAGCGCCGTACCGCAAGCACGACCTGAGGAAAGGGTTCACCACCATGTCGCACCTCCCCAGTCGCAGAGGACTGCTCTTCGGGACCGCCGCGGTCTCCGCCGGTGCCTTCCTCGCAGGTTGCACGAGCAACGAGTCCGACGACGACAACGACAAGCAGGCCGCGAGCAACCAGCCCGCCGCCGACGACCAGCCCGGCAAGCAGGTCACCATCGGCTTCGCCGGCCCGCAGGCCGACCACGGCTGGCTCAACGCGATCAACGAGAACGCCAAGAGCCGCGCCGAGAAGTACCAGGACGTCACCCTGGAGATCACCGAGGGGTCCAACGACACCGCCCAGCAGATCGGCCAGATCGAGACCCTGATCAACAAGAAGGTCGACGTCCTGGTGATCCTGCCCGCCGACGGCAAGGCCCTCACCCAGGTCGGACTCAAGGCGATGCGGGCCGGCATCCCGGTGATCAACCTCGACCGCGTCTTCAACACCCCGCAGGCGTACCGCTGCTGGATCGGCGGCGACAACTACGGCATGGGCCTCAACGCCGGCCACTACATCGGCGAGAAGCTCAAGGACAAGCCGGACGCCCGCGTCATCGAACTCGCCGGGCTCGACAACCTGGAGCTGACCAAGCAGCGCACCCAGGGCTTCGACGACGCCCTGAAGAACTACCCCAACATCAAGAAGGTGGCCCGCCAGGCCGCCGAGTTCACCGTCGAGTCCGGCCAGGCCAAGATGGCCCAGCTGCTCCAGGCGCAGTCGAAGTTCGACGCCCTGTGGAACCACGACGACGACCAGGGCGTGGGCGCCCTGCGCGCCATCGAGCAGGCCGGACGCGACGACTTCCTGATGGTCGGCGGCGCCGGCGCGCTCTCCGCCTTCCAGGCCATCGAGCAGGACGACGGCGTCCTGAAGGCGACCGTCCTCTACCCGCCCACCATGGCCGCGTCGGCGATCGACCTCGCCCGCGCGCTCGGCCAGGGCAAGGGCGTCGGAGGACTCGCCGAGTTCGAGATCCCGGCCTCCCTCACGCTCTACTCCGCCGTCGTCGACAAGACCAACGTCGACCAGTACATGCCCACCGGCTTCGAGTGAGGCGTCCTGCCGCACCCCCACCGCGCACGGCCCGGGCCGCCCCCGCGGCGGCCCACCAGACGAGGAGGACATCTGCATGGAAGAGCCGGAGCAGTCCGCACCGCCGGAAGCCGGCAAGCCCCCGCTGCGCATCGGCATGGTCGGCTACGCCTTCATGGGCGCCGCCCACTCCCAGGGCTGGCGCACCGCGGGCCGTGTCTTCGACCTGCCCCGGCGCCCGGTGCTGGCCGCGATCTGCGGACGGGACGCGAACGCGGTGCGCGCGGCGGCCGACCGGCACGGCTGGGCGTCCGCCGAGACCGACTGGCGGGCACTGATCGCCCGGGACGACGTCGACCTCGTCGACATCTGCACCCCCGGCGACAGCCACGCCGAGATCGCGCTCGCCGCGCTCGCGGCCGGCAAGCACGTCCTGTGCGAGAAGCCCCTCGCGAACTCGGTCGAGGAGGCCGAGGCGATGACGCGGGCCGCTCTCGAGGCCGAGCGGTGGGGCCTGCTGGCGATGGTCGGCTTCAACTACCGCCGGCTGCCCGCCACCGCGCTGGCCCGGCGGATGGTCGCCGAGGGCCGCCTCGGCACCCTGCGGCACGTGCGGGTGTCGTACCTCCAGGACTGGCTGGTCGACCCGGCGTTTCCGCTCACCTGGCGGCTGCGCAGGGAACAGGCCGGCTCCGGCTCGCTCGGCGACCTGGGCGCGCACATCGTCGATCTGGCCCAGTACCTGGCGGGGGAGCCGCTGGCCGGGGTCTCCGCGCTCACCGAGACGTTCGTACGGCAGCGGCCGCTGCCCGGCGGTCCCACCTCGGGCCTGGCCGCCGTCGCGTCCGGCGGCACCGGGACCGTCACCGTCGACGACGCCGCCGTGTTCACCGGCCGCTTCGCCTCCGGCGCGCTCGCCTCCTTCGAGGCCACCCGGTACGCCACCGGCCGCAAGAACGCGCTGCGCCTGGAACTCAACGGCGAGCACGGCTCGCTCGCCTTCGACCTGGAGCGGCTGAACGAGCTGTGGTTCCACGACGGCACCGAGCCCGGCGCGCACGCCGGCTTCCGCCGCATCCTGGTCACCGAGCCCGACCACCCCTACGTGGACGCCTGGTGGCCGCCGGGCCACGGCCTCGGCTACGAGCATTCCTTCGTCCACCAGGCCCGCGACCTCGTCCACGCCGTCGCCGAGGGCCGCCGCCCCGACCCCTCCTTCGCCGACGGACTCCAGGTCCAGCGGGTCCTCGCCGCGGTGGAGGAGAGCGCCGAGAAGAACTCCGTCTACACCCCGATCGCCGCCTGAGGAGGAGACAGCCGTATGCCGCGCAGGTTCACGCTCTTCACCGGTCAGTGGGCCGACCTCCCGCTGGAGGAGGTCTGCCGCCTCGCCCGAGACTTCGGCTACGACGGCCTCGAACTCGCCTGCTGGGGCGACCACTTCGAGGTCGACAAGGCGCTGAGCGACCCGTCGTACCTGGCCTCCCGGCACCAGCTGCTCGACAAGTACGGGCTGAAGTGCTGGGCGGTCTCCAACCACCTGGTGGGCCAGGCGGTCTGCGACGCCATCATCGACGAACGCCACCGGGCGATCCTGCCGGCCGACATCTGGGGCGACGGCGACCCGGAAGGGGTACGGCGGCGGGCGGCGGCACGGATCGCCGACACCGCGCGGGCCGCGGCCGCGTTCGGCGTCGACACCGTCATCGGGTTCACCGGCTCGGCGATCTGGCACCTGGTCGCGATGTTCCCGCCGGCCTCCGAGTCGATGATCGAGCGCGGTTACGAGGACTTCGCCGAGCGCTGGAACCCGATCCTCGACGTCTTCGACGCGCAAGGAGTGCGGTTCGCGCACGAGGTGCACCCCAGCGAGATCGCCTACGACTACTGGACGACCGTCCGCACCCTGGACGCGATCGACCGCCGACCGGCCTTCGGCCTCAACTTCGACCCCTCGCACTTCGTGTGGCAGGACCTCGACCCGGTCGGCTTCCTGTGGGACTTCCGCGACCGGATCTACCACGTCGACTGCAAGGAGGCCCGCAAGCGCCTCGACGGCCGCAACGGCCGCCTCGGCTCGCACCTGCCCTGGGGCGACCCCCGGCGCGGCTGGGACTTCGTCTCGGCCGGCCACGGCGACGTCCCGTGGGAGGACGTCTTCCGGATGCTGCGCTCCATCGACTACCGGGGCCCGGTGTCCGTCGAGTGGGAGGACGCCGGCATGGACCGCCTCCAGGGCGCCCCGGAGGCACTGAACCGCCTCAAGGCGTACGACTTCGAGCCGCCGTCGGCCTCCTTCGACGCGGCGTTCGGCAACTGACGGACCCGGTCGGCGCCCCCACCGCCGACCGGCGCCGGAACGCACCGCACGGCACTCCGGGATGACGGCGCATCCCGGCGTACGCACCCGCCCGTACAACCAGCCCCCTATGGAGGCCATTCGTGCACGGGAACGACCGGACCGCCCCCACCACCGGCCCCGACCTGACCGACACCCGCAGACGACGCCACCCCGCCCTGCGCAGAGCCGTCGCCCTCCTCGGCGGCGCGTTGCTGGCGGGTGCCTCCCTCACCTTCACGGCACCGCAGGCCGGCGCCGCCACGGCCGACCGGGAGGCCGTGGCGGCCGAGGACTTCCAGCAGGTCACCCTCGCCAAGGGCGAGGCGGAGGTCGGCGAGCCCATGTCGCTCGCCGTGCTCCCCGACCGCTCGGTGCTGCACACCTCACGCGACGGCGAACTCCGCCTCACCGACGCGGCGGGCAACACCACACTGGCCGGAAAGCTCGACGTGTACGCGCACGACGAGGAGGGCCTCCAGGGCATCGGCGTCGACCCGGGCTTCGCGGAGAACCGTTTCATCTATCTCTACTACGCGCCCCCGCTGAACACCCCCGCGGGCGACGCCCCCGAGACCGGCACCGCCGCCGACTTCGCGCCCTTCGACGGCGTCAACCGCCTCTCCCGGTTCGTCCTGAAGGCCGACGGCACCCTCGACACGGCCAGCGAGAAGAAGATCCTCGACGTGCCCGCCTCCCGCGGCACCTGCTGCCACGTCGGCGGCGACATCGACTTCGACGCGGCCGGCAACCTGTACCTGTCGACCGGCGACGACACCAACCCGTTCCAGTCGGACGGCTTCACCCCGATCGACGAGCGCGCGAACCGCAACCCGGCCTTCGACGCCCAGCGCTCCTCCGGCAACACCAACGACCTGCGCGGCAAGATCCTGCGCATCAAGGTGAACGCCGACGGCTCGTACGCGATCCCCGACGGCAACCTGTTCGCGCCCGGCACCGACCGCACGCGGCCCGAGATCTACGCGATGGGCTTCCGCAACCCGTTCCGGTTCAGCGTCGACAAGGAGACCGGGATCCTGTACGTCGGCGACTACGGACCCGACGCCGGCGCCGCCGACCCGGCGCGCGGACCGGCCGGCCAGGTCGAGTTCGCCCGCGTCACCGGCCCCGGCAACTACGGCTGGCCCTACTGCACCGGCGACAACGACGCCTACGTCGACCACGACTTCGCCACCGGCACCTCCGGCGCCGCCTTCGACTGCGCGGCCCCGAGGAACACCTCGCCGAACAACACCGGCCTGACCGACCTGCCCCCGGCCCAGGCCGCGTGGATCCCCTACGACGGCGGATCGGTCCCCGAGTTCGGCTCCGGCTCCGAGTCCCCGATGGGCGGCCCGGTCTACCACTACGACCCCGCGCTCGACTCGCCGGTGAAGTTCCCGGAGGCGTACGACGGCGACTTCTTCGCCGGTGAGTTCGGCCGCCGCTGGATCAAGCGGATCGACCACACCGCCGACGGTACGGTGAATACGATCGCCGACATACCGTGGACCGGTACCCAGATCATGGACATGTCCTTCGGCCCGGACGGCGCGCTCTACGTCCTCGACTACGGCACCGCCTGGTTCGGCGGCGACGAGCACTCGGCGCTCTACCGCATCGAGAACGCCACCGACGGCCACTCGCCCGTCGCCCAGGCCACCGCCAGTCGCACCTCCGGACAGGCCCCGCTGAGGGTCCGCTTCTCCTCCGAGGGCTCCACCGACCAGGACGGCGACGCCCTGACCTACCGCTGGGACTTCGGCGACGGCACCACCTCCACCGAGGCCGCCCCCACGCACCGCTACCGCGAGAACGGCACCTACACCGCGACCGTGACCGCCGAGGACCCCACCGGCCGCACCGGCAGTGCGAGCGTGCGGATCGTCGTCGGCAACACCGCGCCCACCGTGGTGCTGGAGACACCGAGGGACGGCCGGCTGTTCAGCTTCGGCGACGACATCCCGTTCACGGTGAGGGTCACCGACCCCGAGGACGGCACCGCGATCGACTGCGCCAAGGTCAAGGTCACCTTCGTCCTCGGCCACGACTCCCACGGCCACCCGCTGACCTCGGCCAACGGCTGCACCGGCACGCTCCGGACCAGCGCCGACGGGGGCCACGACGAGGACGCCAACATCTTCGGTGTCGTCGACGCCGAGTACACCGACGGCGGAGGCGGCGGCCAGGCCGCGCTCACCACCCACGACCAGAACGTCGTCCAGCCGCGGCACCGCCAGGCCGAGCACTTCGGCAACGGCTCCGGCGTCTCGGTCATCACCAAGGACACCGCGCACGGCGGCCGCACCGTCGGCGACATCCACAACGGCGACTGGATCTCCTTCACGCCGTACGCGCTGAGCAACGCCAAGAGCGTCACCGCGCGCGTCTCCTCCGGCGGCGCGGGCGGCACCCTGGAGATCCGCGCGGGCTCCTCGACCGGCACCCTGCTCGGCAGGGCCACCGTGCCGGTGACGGGCGGCTGGGACACCTTCCAGGACGTGAGCGCGTCCCTGTCCCGCGCCCCGCGCGGCACCACCACGCTCCACCTCGTCTTCAAGGGCAGTGGCACCGGTGCGCTGTTCGACGTGGACGACTTCACCTTCACCACCGGCTGACAGGAGGCAACGATGCGCTCCACCGCACGAGCGGCCGCCGGCCGCGGCGAGCGGGACGGCCGGGACGGCGAGCGGGAGCCCGCCGAGGATCCGCCCGCGAGCGCCGCACCGCGCTCGCAGGGCGACTGAACGGCGGCGGGCGGGGGACGCCGGACCCCCGCCCGCCGTCCTCCGCCCCTCCGCGCAGACGACATCCGGCCACATCTCGGTGACAAGGAGGCTGCCCATGTCCGCGTCCGTTGCCCAGCCGCGCGTCGGCGTCTGGCTGATCGGGGCCCGCGGGTCCGTCGCCACCACCGTCGTCGCGGGCTGCGCCGCCGTCACGGCGGGACTGCACCCACCGACGGGCATGGTCACCGAGACCCCGCCCTTCGAGGACTGCGGTCTGCCACCCCTGTCGTCGCTCGTCTTCGGCGGCCACGACGTCGTCGACTGCCCGCTGCCCAAGCGCGCCGAGGCACTGGCCGCCGGCGGCGTCCTGCCACCCGGCCTGCCGTCCGCCGTCGCCGCCGAACTGGCCGCCGCGGACGCCGAGATCAGACCGGGCGGCCCGGCCCCGGAGCGTGACGGTCTCGCCCGGGGCCCGCACGAACCGGCGGCCCGCGGCACGGACGACCTCATCGCCGACCTGGCCGCCGACATACGGGACTTCATCCGGCGGTGCGGGCTGGCGCGGGCGGTCGTGGTGAACGTCGCCTCCACCGAACCGGCGCCCACCGGCACCGAACTGCCCGCCAGCTCCCTGTACGCGGCGGCGGCCCTGCGCGCGGGCTGCCCCTACGTCAACTTCACCCCCTCCACCGGCCTGCACCACCCGGCCCTCGCCACCGAGGCGGCCGCCGCCTCGGTGCCGTACGCGGGCCGCGACGGCAAGACCGGGCAGACGCTGCTGCGCTCCGTGCTCGGGCCGATGTTCGCCCAGCGGGCGCTCGCGGTGCGGGCCTGGTCCGGCACCAACCTGCTGGGCGGCGGCGACGGCGCCGCCCTCGCCGACCCGGCCGCCGCCGCCGCGAAGAACGCCGGCAAGGAACGGGTGCTGGCCGACACGCTCGGTGCCGCGCCCGAGGGCGAGGTGCACATCGACGACGTGCCCGCCCTCGGCGACTGGAAGACCGCCTGGGACCACATCGCCTTCGACGGCTTCCTCGGCTCCCGCATGATCCTCCAGACCATCTGGCAGGGCTGCGACTCCGCGCTCGCCGCCCCGCTCGTCCTGGACCTCGCCCGCCTCCTCGCCCGCGCCCACGAGGCCGGCCTGTCCGGCCCGCTCGGCGAACTCGGCTTCTACTTCAAGGACCCGGTGGGCGACGGGCCGTCGTCCCTGGGGGAGCAGTACGCGGCACTGCTCGGATTCGCGGACCGGCTGCGGACCGCCTCGCGGGACGTGACGGGGGAGCGGGCGTGAGCGCGGAGGTGAACGCCGACGACAACGCGGAGGTGGGGGCGGGCACGAGCGCCGACGAGAACGCGGACGTGCGCGCGTTCGAGAGCGCCGACATGAGCGCGGGCGAGAGCGCGGAGGTGAGGGCGGGCACGAGCGCCGACGGGACCGCGGGGGTGAGGGCGGGCACGAGCGCCGACGAGAACGCGGACGTGCGCGCGGGCGAGAGCGCCGACACGAGCGCGGGCGAGAGCGCGGGCGTGCGCGCGGGCGTGCGCGCGGGCGAGAGCGTCGACGTGCGTGCGCGGCAGGGAGGAGTGGGGGCGGCGACCGGGGGCGCGGGTTACGAGGGTCCTGCCCGTACCGCCGATGCCGAGGGCCCGGTCCGGGACACGTCCCGGGTGAGCGCTCGTGCCTGGGCCGAACTCCTGCGACTGCCCGCCCTCTTCACCGTCCCCGGCGACGCCCTGGCCGGTGCCGCCGCGACCGGTGCGCGCCCCGGCGCCCGCACCCTGCTCGCCATCGGCTCCTCCCTCTGCCTGTACGAGGCGGGCATGGCCCTCAACGACTGGGCGGACCGCGTGGAGGACGCCCGGGAGCGCCCGCACCGGCCCCTCCCGTCCGGTCGCGTGCGGCCGGCGGCGGCCCTCGGCGCGGCCTGCGCCCTCACCGGCGCCGGACTCGCCCTCGCCGCCCGCGCCGGGCGGCCCGCACTGGCCGTCGCCGCACCCCTCGCCGCCACGGTCTGGTCGTACGACCTCGCCCTGAAGCCCACCCCGGCCGGACCGGTGGCCATGGCCGCCGCCCGGGGCCTCGACCTGCTCCTCGGAGCCGCCGCCACCGGCGGTCGCACCCGGCCCGCGCTCCCGTCCGCCGCGCTCCTCGGCACCCACACCCTCGCCGTGACGACCGTGTCCCGCCGGGAGACCCAGGGCGGTTCCTCCCTGGCCCCCCTCGCCGCGCTCGCCACCTCCGCACTGCTGACCCGGCTCCTCACCGGCCGCCCCGCACAACGGCGCACCGCCACCGGGCGGACCGCCGTACTGCGCACCGCACTCGCCGCCGGATACGCCGCGACCGCCGGGCGCCCGTATCTGCATGCCCTCCTCAACCCCTCACCCCCGCTCACCCAACGCGCCGTCGGCGGCGGCATCCGCGCCACCATCCCGCTCCAGGCCGCGCTCGCCGCCCGCTCCGGAGCCCGCGTCACCGCGCTCGCCATCGCCGCTCTCGCACCGATCGGACGGACGTACGCGAAGAAGGTGAGCATCACATGAACCCCCGCCCCCCGGCCCCCGACCCCCGCGCCGCGCTCCGCTTCGGCTACGGCACCAACGGCCTCGCCGACCTCCGGCTCGACGACGCCCTTTCCCTCCTCGCCGACCTCGGCTACGACGGCGTCGGCCTGACCCTCGACCACATGCACCTCGACCCGCTCGCCCCCGGCCTCGGCACCCGCACCCGCCACGTCGCCCGGCGCCTGGACGCGCTCGGGCTGACCGCCACCGTGGAGACCGGCGCCCGCTACGTCCTCGACCCGCGCCGCAAGCACGGCCCCTCCCTGCTGGACCCGGACCCCGACGACCGGGCCCGCCGCGTCGACCTGCTGCTGCGGGCCGTCCGGGTCGCCGCCGACCTCGGCGCGCACGCCGTGCACTGCTTCAGCGGGATCGTGCCGGCCGGAACGGATGCGGACACGGCGTGGAAACGCCTGGCCGACGGCCTCGGCCCCGTCCTGGACGCGGCCGCCTCCTCGGGCGTCCCGCTCGCCGTCGAACCCGAACCCGGGCACCTCCTCGCCACGCTCGCCGACTTCCACCACCTGCGCGGCATCCTCGGCGACCCCGCACCGCTCGGCCTCACCCTCGACATCGGCCACTGCCAGTGCCTCGAACCGCTCCCTCCCGCCGACTGCGTCCGCGCCGCGGCGCCCTGGCTGCGACATGTGCAGATCGAGGACATGCGCCGCGGCGTCCACGAACACCTTCCCTTCGGGGACGGCGAGATCGACTTCCCGCCCGTCCTCGCGGCCCTGGCGGCCACCGGCTACCAAGGGCTCACCGTCGTCGAACTGCCCCGCCACTCGCACGCGGGCCCGCACTTCGCCGAGCTGTCCCTGCCGTTCCTCCGTCACGCGGCGCGAACCCCACGAGGGAGCACCCCATGACCCAGCCACAGCCCGACCCGGGCGGTCCGACCACGGGCACCGTCCTCGCCCGCACCCCGCTGGACGACCTCCACGCCCGGCTGCGGGCCGAGCTCTCCGGAGCCGCCCGCGCCTGGCTCGACCAGGCGCTCGCCGAGGCCGCCGCCCACCCCGGCGCGCACGGCCCGGTCTCGGTGTGGGAGCTGCGGCTCGCCGAGGCCGGCCGCCGCTGCGGCGCCGCGCACGCCGACGCCGCCCGGATGCTGATCCTGCGCGCCGCCCGCGCCGACCCGGCCGCACTGCGCCGCGTCTACGTCCAGGGCACCGCCGCCGAACGCCGCGCCGTCCTGCACGCCCTGCCCCACCTGGTGCCCGGCCCGGACGCGTTGCCGCTGGTCGAGGACGCGCTGCGCACCAACGACACCCGGCTCCTCGCCGCCGCCGTCGGCCCGTACGCCGCCCGCCACCTCGACACCCACGCCTGGCGGCACGCCGTCCTCAAGTGCCTGTTCACCGGAGTGTCCGTCGACGAGGTCGCCGGCCTGGAGCGCCGCGCCCGCGCCGACACCGAACTCGGCCGCATGCTCGACGACTACGCCGCCGAGCGCACCGCCGCGGGCCGTCCCGTGCCCGAGGACCTGCGCCGCGTGCTGGCCCTGACCGAGACACCGCCCCCACCCGCGTCGCACGGAACGGACGTCCCCCACGGCAAGGAGTCCTGATGCGCATCTTCGACCCCCACATCCACATGACCTCCCGGACCACCGACGACTACGAGGCCATGTACGCCGCCGGTGTCCGCGCCGTCGTCGAACCCTCCTTCTGGCTCGGCCAGCCCCGCACCTCGCCCGCCACCTTCCTCGACTACTTCGACTCCCTCCTCGGCTGGGAGCCGTTCCGCGCCGCGCAGTACGGCATCGCCCACCACTGCACGCTCGCCCTCAACCCGAAGGAGGCGAACGACCCGCGCTGCCGGCCCGTCCTCGACGAACTGCCCCGCTATCTCGTCAAGGACCAGGTCGTCGCCGTCGGCGAGATCGGCTACGACTCCATGACCCCGGCCGAGGACACCGCTCTGGCCGCGCAGCTCCAGCTCGCCGCCGACCACGGACTGCCCGCCCTGGTGCACACCCCGCACCGCGACAAGCTGTCCGGGCTGCGCCGCACCCTCGACGCGGTCCGCGAGTCCGCCCTGCCCCCGGAGCGGGTACTGCTGGACCACCTCAACGAGACCACCGTCAAGGAGGCCAGGGACAGCGGCTGCTGGCTCGGCTTCTCCGTCTACCCCGACACCAAGATGGACGAGGAACGGATGGTCGCCCTGCTGCGCGCCCACGGCCCCGAGCGGGTGCTGGTGAACTCCGCCGCGGACTGGGGCAGGAGCGACCCGCTGAAGACCCGCAAGGTCGGCGACCTGATGCTCGCCGAGGGCTTCACCGAGGACGACGTCGACCGGGTGCTGTGGCGCAACCCCGTCGCCTTCTACGGGCAGAGCGGCCGGCTGGCCCTCGACGTCACCGCGACCGGTCCCACCCACGAGGGCAACTCCGTGCTGCGCGGCGGGGAGTGAGCGATGCGCTTCCGCCACCCCGACGGTTCCGTCGTCCACCTCGCCTACTGCACCAACGTCCACCCGGCCGAGACCCTCGACGGCGTCCTCGCCCAGCTGCGCGACCACTGCGAACCGGTCCGCCGCCGCCTCGGCCGCGACCGCCTCGGCATCGGTCTGTGGCTCGCCCGGGACGCCGCCCGCGCCCTGGTCGCCGACCCGTCCGCGCTGCGCGCCCTGCGCACCGAACTGGACCGGCGCGGCCTGGAGGTCGTCACCCTCAACGGCTTCCCCTACGAGGGGTTCGGCGCCGGAGAGGTCAAGTACCGCGTCTACCGGCCCGACTGGGCCGACCCGGAACGTCTGGAGCACACCACCGCCCTGGCCCGGGTGCTCGCCGGACTGCTCCCCGACGACGTCACCGAGGGCAGCGTCTCCACCCTGCCGCTCGCCTGGCGCACCGCCGTCGACGACGAGCGGGCCGCCGCGGCCCGCGCCGCCCTGACCACCCTCGGCGAACGCCTGGACGCCCTGGCCGAACTGACCGGCCGCTCGCTGCGGGTCGGCCTGGAACCGGAGCCCGGCTGTGTCGTGGAGACCACCGGCGACGCGATCGCCCCGCTCACCGCGATCGCCCACCCCCGCATCGGGATCTGCGTCGACACCTGTCATCTCGCCACCTCCTTCGAGGACCCGCACACCGCCCTGGACGCCCTCGACCGGGCCGGCGTCCCCGTCGTCAAGTCGCAGCTCTCCGCCGCCCTGCACGCCGAACACCCCCATCTCCCCGAGGTCCGCGCGGCGCTCGCCGCCTTCGACGAACCTCGCTTCCTGCACCAGACGCGCACCTCGACCGCCGCCGGGCTGCGCGGCACCGACGACCTCGGCGAGGCCCTGAAGGGCGAGGCCCTGCCGGACGGCGGCCCCTGGCGCGCCCACTTCCACGTCCCGCTGCACGCCGCCCCCGCCGCACCGCTCACCTCGACCCTCCCCGTCCTGAAGACCGCCCTCGCCGGGCTGGTCGGCGGCCCCCGCCCGCTCACCCGCCATCTGGAGGTCGAGACCTACACCTGGCAGGCCCTCCCGCCCGAGCTGCGTCCCCGCGGCCGCGCCCAGCTCGCCGACGGCATCGCCGCCGAACTCACCCTCGCCCGTGACCTCCTCACCGACCTCGGCCTGAAGGAGCTGCCGTGACCGAGCCCGAGCCCACTCCGGCGAGCCCCACCCCGCTCCTCGTCCTCGACGTCGTCGGCCTCACCCCCCGGCTCCTGGACCACATGCCTCACCTGAAGTCCCTCGCCCGGTCCGGCTCCCAGGCGTCCCTGGGCACCGTCCTGCCCGCCGTCACCTGCGCCGCGCAGTCCACCTTCCTCACCGGCACCACACCCGCGGAGCACGGCATCGTCGGCAACGGCTGGTACTTCCGCGAGCTGGGCGACGTCCTGCTGTGGCGCCAGCACAACGGACTGGTCGCCGGCGACAAGCTCTGGGACGCCGCCCGCCGCGCCCACCCCGGCTACACGGTCGCCAACATCTGCTGGTGGTACGCCATGGGCGCCGACACCGACATCACCGTCACCCCCCGCCCGGTCTACTACGCCGACGGCCGCAAGGAACCCGACTGCTACACCCGGCCGGCCGACCTGCACGACGAACTGACCGACACGTTCGGCACCTTCCCGCTCTTCCACTTCTGGGGCCCGGGCGCGGACCTCGTCTCCAGCCGCTGGATCATCGACGCCACCCGGCACATCCAGCGCACCCGCCGCCCCGATCTGACCCTCTGCTACCTCCCTCACCTCGACTACGACCTCCAGCGCTTCGGCCCCGACGACCCGCGCTCCCTGCGGGCCGCCGCCGACCTGGACGCGGCGCTGGCCCCGCTGCTGGACGACGCCCGTGCCGAGGGCCGTACCGTCGTCGCGCTCTCCGAGTACGGCATCACCCGCGTGTCCCGGCCGGTCGACATCAACCGGGCGCTGCGCCGCGCCGGACTGCTGGAGGTGCACACCCAGGACGGCATGGAGTACCTCGACCCGATGGCGTCCCGCGCCTTCGCCGTCGCCGACCACCAGATCGCCCACGTCTACGTCCGCCGCCCCGAGGACCTGGCGGCGACCCGCGCGGCGCTCACCGATCTGCCGGGCATCGATCTGCTCCTCGACGACGAGGGCAAGAAGACCCACCACCTCGACCATCCGCGCTCCGGCGAACTCGTCGCCGTGGCGGAGCCGGACGCCTGGTTCACGTACTACTACTGGCTCGACGACGCCCGCGCGCCCGACTTCGCGCAGCTCGTCGAGATCCACCGCAAACCCGGCTACGACCCGGTCGAACTCTTCATGGATCCCCTCGACCCCTACGTCAAGGTGAAGGCGGCGACGGCCCTGGCCCGCAAGAAGCTGGGCCTGCGCTACCGGATGGCGGTCGTGCCTCTGGATCCGTCACCTGTCCGGGGCAGCCACGGCCGCCTCCCGGCGAGCGACGACGACGGTCCGCTCCTCATCTGCTCCACCCCCCGCGCTGTCGGCGACCGCGTCGCGGCCACCGATGTGAAAGCACTGCTGCTCGATCTGGCCGGTCTCTCCTGACCTGTCACCAGTGAAGCACCCACCCCTGACAACGGCCCTCGACCCAGAGGAGTTCCAGGCATGAGCCGCTTCTCCCAGCCGGACCCCGAACTCTCCCACCGCCTCAGCAGACGCGGCATGCTCGGCGTCGCCGCCGGCACCACCGCCGCCGCCCTGCTCGGCGCCGCGGCCGGCCCCGCCACCGCCGCCCCCGCCGCCACGGCGGGCACCCGGGCCACCGCCGGAGCACCCGGCCGCGGCCGTCCCGTGCTGCCGCCCGGCCGGCTCGGCATCCAGCTCTACAGCCTCCGCGACAAGGTCTCCACCCTCGGCTTCGCCCCCGTCTTCGCCGAGCTGGAGCGGTACGGCTACGACGAGGTCGAGTTCGCCGGCTACACCCAGGGCTCGGCCGGCCCCATCACCCTCGCCCAGCTCAAGCGGCTGGCCCGCGACCACGGCCTGAACCCGATCGGCAGCCACGTCGGCTACTACTCCGACGACCCGAACGCCTACACCTTCGCCACCAACCTCACCAAGGTCCTCGACGACGCCGAGGCGCTGGGCCTGAAGCACATCGGCACCGCCGCCGGCCCGTTCCGCTACGGCTCCACCGTCGACGCCTGGAAGCGCGCCGCCGAGGACTTCAACACCTACGGCGCGGCGGCCAGGGCGCGCGGCATCAAGTTCTACCAGCACAACCACTCCGAGGAGTTCTCCTTCGCCACCGACAAACCGCACATCCGCCTCTACGACGTACTGCTCGCCGAGACCGACCCGGACCTGGTGTTCCTGGAGATGGACATCTTCTGGGCCTACGTCGGCCAGTTCCGCTTCGGCAGGCGCCCCGACGGCACGCCCGCGCCGTTCGAACCCCTCGACTACGTGCTCAGGCAGCCGCACCGCTACCCGCTGTTCCACGTCAAGGACGGCGTGAACGACCCGTCGACGCAGTACGGCTACCGCATGACCGACGTCGGTGACGGCGACATCGACTACCAGCGGTTCCTGTCCGCCGTCACCCGACTGCGCGGCGAGCGGTTCGCCCACCACTGGCAGGCCGAGCACGACAACCCCGTCGAGTCCTTCGCCTTCGCCCGCAAGTCCAGCGAGCACCTGCACTCGCTGCGGGAGAAGTGCTGACCGAGAGCGCCCGCGCGCCGGAAAGGGCCCGGCCCGGAGCCGTGGCTCCGGGCCGGGCCCTTTCCTCCCCACCCTCAAATCCGGCACCTCCTGGGCCGACGCCTGGCAACGCTGCCTCACCGTCGCCCCCGAGGCGTTCCGGGACGACCGCGTCCTCAACCTCTGGAACGCCTCCTGGCAGGCGGACGGCCGCCCCCTGCCCGCCACCACCCCCGTCGACGGCACCCCCGTGGCGGGCCCGCCACGCCTGGACGCGGCCACCGCCCACCAGGCCGTACGCGCCGCCCTCGACCAGCACCGGGCGTGGCGGCACGTCCCGCTCGCCGAACGCCGGGCCCGCGTCGCCGCCACCCTCGACGCCCTCGCCGAGCACCGCGAACTCCTCGCGCTGCCGCTCGCCCGGGAGATCGGCAAGCCGTGGCGGCTCGCCCGGGCGGACGTGGACCGGGCCATCGACGGAGTGCGCTGGTACGTCGACGGCATCGAGCCGATGCTCACCGGCCGGGCCCCGCTCGACGGCCCGGTGTCCAACATCGCCGGCTGGACCTATCCGATGAGCGTGCTCGTGCACGCCCTGCTGGTCCAGTCGCTCGCGGGCAACGCCGTCATCGCCAAGACCCCGACCGACGGCGGGGTCGCCTGCCTCACCCTGGCCTCGGCGCTCGCCGCGCGCGAGGGACTGCCCGTCACCCTGGTCAGCGGCAGCGGCGGCGAGCTGTCCGAGGCGCTGGTGCGGGCGCCCGAGATCGGCTGTGTCTCCTTCGTCGGCGGCCGCGACACCGGTGCCGCCGTCGCCACGGCCGTCGCCGACCTCGGCAAACGGCACATCACCGAGGTCGGAGCTGCCGGCCGCCATGAACGCCTCCAACGGCGCGCTCGTCGCCACCCTGTCCACCGACGACCGGGCGACCTACGACCGCCTGGCGCCGCAGATCCGCGCGTTCAACGTCGGCCACGGCACCCCCCGCTCCCGCGGCGACCGCGACGAACTGTCCGGCGGCTTCGGCGGGTCCTGGCGCGGTGCGTTCGCCGGCGACGAGCTGCTGGTCCGCGCGGTGACCCGGGGCCCGGCGGGGGAGCGGCTGCCCGGCAACTTCCCGGACCGCCACCTGATGCCGTGACCCGGCGCCGGACGGGCCCCAAGCTCCCGGCGAGGGTCCGCCCGGCCTCGGCGCCACACACCGTCAGGTTCTCGTTACAGTCGGCGCATGCTCACCGGCAGACATCACCCGCCCCCGGAACCCCGCCTGGGCCGCCTCCTCGAACAGGCCCGGGCCAAGCTGGCCCGCGCCTCGGCCGAGGCACTGGCGGCACAAGGAGTGGACCATCACGAGCTGGCCGTCCTCGGCGTGTTCGCCGCGGGCGAGGAGCTGTCCCAGGCCGAGGCGGCCGGACGGCTCGGCGTCGACCGTACGACGACGGCGGCGCTGCTCGACGGACTGGAGGATCAAGGGCTGGTCGAGCGGCGGCGCGACCCGCGCGACCGGCGCAGGAACATCGTCGAGCCGACACCGCGGGGCCGGGACTGTCTGCTGCGCGCCGAAGCGGCCCGCCGGGCGGCGGAACACCGGTTCCTCGCCCCGCTGGACGCCGAGACCGCGTCGACGCTGGTCCGCGCCCTGCGTCTGCGGTCGCGGAGGACGCCGTCACCGCCGAGTGACAGCGGCATCACCTGTCGTGACGAGCCCGCAGGGCCTCACCTGAGGTGCAGATACGCAGGTGAAAGGCGCTCCGAAACCTTGGTATTGTTGTGCCTGTCGCCGCGGGGAACACCCCCGCAAGGCGGCAGACACCTGGTCCGGGTGGCGGAATGGCAGACGCGCTAGCTTGAGGTGCTAGTGCCCTTTATCGGGCGTGGGGGTTCAAGTCCCCCCTCGGACACAGATCACGTGACGGTGGTCGGGAGAGATCCCGGCCACCGTTTCGCGTTGTCGCGGCTCACAGCCGGATGACGACGAGGGCGGTGTCGTCGGTGTCGCCGCTGGGCTCCAGGAGGTCGGCGAGGAGTGCGTCCGCCAGGGCCTCCGGGTCGCCGTGCCGGTGGCGGGCGAGGGCGTCGGTGAGCCGGGCCAGGCCGACATCGATGTCCTCGGTACGGCGCTCGATCAGACCGTCGGTGTACAGCACCAGCGTGGTGCCCTCGGTGAAGGTCGTGGTGGTCTGCGGTCGGGGCGCGTGATCGGGGCGGGCGCCGAGCGGCGGGTCGGTGGCCTGGTCGAGGAAGGTCACCCGGCCGTCCGGATGGAGCAGGGCGGGCGGCGGATGGCCCGCGCTGCTGTAGGTGATGGTGTGGTCGTCCCAGTCGATGAAGGCGGTCACCGCGGTGGTGGACTCGGCACCGTCGACGGAGCGGGCGTACAGGCCGAGGGCCTCCAGGGCCTGGGCCGGACCGTCGGCGACGAGCGCCGCCGCGCTCAGCGCGCTGCGGAGCTGGCCCATCACGCAGGCGGCCGCGAGGCCGTGGCCGACCACGTCACCGACGGCGACGGAGATGCGGTCGCGCTCGCCGGGCAGCTCCATCAGGTCGTACCAGTCGCCGCACACGTTCAGTCCGCCGAGAGCCGGCTGGTAGCGGACGGCGGCCCGGTGGTGCGCCACGGGCCGGGGGGCCGGCAGCAGGGCCGCCTGGAGGGCGAGCGCGACCTCGCGTTCCCGGGCGTGGGCCGTGCGCAGCCGTTCGTTGACCTCCTGGAGCTCGCGGGCGCGGGTGTAGAGCTCGGCCTCCAGCGCGCGAGCGCGGCTGCTGTCGCCGCCCGGTCCGCCGAAGGCGCGGATCAGCTCGGTGACCTCCTCCACCCGGTGCACGATCAGGGTGACCCGCCCGTCGGCGTCCACGACCGGCGCGTTGACCGGGCTCCAGAAGTGCACGTGCCACAAGCCGGGCCGTTTCGGGTCCTCGATGTCGTAGCGGAGCAGCGCCATGGTGTCCCGCTCGCCGGTGGCCACCACCCGCAGCATCGACGCCTCGGTCTCCCGCATGCCGCCGCCCGCCGCGTCGTCGGGGTTCTCGGGGAAGACGTCGAAGATGTAGCGGCCCACCAACTGCTCGCGGGAGCGTCCGGACAGCTGTACGAAGTCGTCGTTGGCGTCGGCGTACACCAGGTCCGGGGTGAGCAGGGCCACCATGCCGGGCAGGGCCCGGAAGACCGCCGCATAGTCGATCTGCGGTTCCGTCATGACCTGCCCGCCTCGGCGCCGAACATCACTGTGTCGTTCCACGATAGGAGCAGACGGGCCACCTGGCCCCCAGGCACCGCCGCGCCGGGGGGCCGGGGTCTCAGGCGGCCGCCGTGTGACGCAGGATCTCGTCGGCCAGCCGGCCGTCGAGGGCCGTGGGCAGGGTGTGGCCCATGCCCTCGATCATGACCAGGCGGGCGCCGGGGACGGCGGCGGCGGTGGCCTCGGCGTGCGGCGGCGGGAACATCGGGTCCTCGGTGCCGTGCAGCACCAGCGTGGGTGCGGTGACGGAGGCCAGCTCGGCGGTGGAGCCCGAGCCGGCGGCCCCGGCGTGGGTGTGGTTGAGGCCGGAGCGCGGATCACGGGCCCGCTCGTACACCCGGCGCTCCATCGCGCGGTACTCCTCCTCGTCGAACGGCAGCACCGGTCCGTGCAGCACCCGCCAGAGCGGCAGCCGGGTGGCGAGGTACTCCTCCAGGCCCGCCTCCGGATCGGGGAAGGTGGAGACGAGCGCGGTGAGCAACTCGGGGCTGGGCGGCGGCAGCTCGCCCGGCAGCGGCGGCAGGCCCGCCATCACCCGCTGCAGGATCGCCACCGTGTCCGTGCCCAGGGGCTGGGACGACAGGCTCGTCAGGGTCAGCACCCGGTGCGGGTGGGTGACGGCCAGCCGCTGGGCGATGACGCCGCCGAGGGACGCGCCGACCAGGTGGGCCCGTTCGACGTCGAACGCGTCCAGGACGGCGAGCGCGTCGGAGGCCATGTCGGCGACGGTGTACGGCCGCGTGGCGAAGTCGACGACGGACGAGCGTCCGGTGTCGCGGTGGTCGTAGCGGATGACCCGGCGGCCCGCGTCGACCAGACGGCGGACGATGCCGTCGTTCCACTGCACGCCCTGTGCCTGCGCGCCCATCACCAGCAGCACCGCCGGGTGGCCGGCGGCGCCGAAGTCCTCCGCCCACAGTTCGAGGCCGTCGACGGGGACGATCCGCTCGCGGCTGGTCAGATACTCGTGCGCCAGATTATTTTCCTGCATGGTCGTTCAAGATAATGGCTCGGTCTCCGGTCCGCACCGGTTTTCCCTCGGCCGGTCGTCCTCCGCGGCCGACCTGTCTCCGCCCGGCGTGGTGGCTGCTGCCGTCGCGGCTGTCTCCCGCGGCGCCCGACGAGTTGGACGCCCCGGCCCTCCGCCGGGCACTCTGAGCCCGTGGCCGGAGTCAAGGGGCAGGTGCAGAAGCGGGGCGTGGAGCGACGCCGCGCCATGGTCGACGCCGCGATCGACCTGTTCGCGCGGCAGGGGGTGCGCGGCACCGGAGTGGCCGCCGTCGCCGAGCGGGCCGGTGTCACGCCCTCCGCGCTGATCCACCACTTCGGCAGCAAGGACGGACTCGTGCGGGCCGTCCTCCAGGAGGCCGACCGGCGCGCCCTGGAACGGCTGTCCGCGACACCGGAGTCCGAGCCCACCCTGGAGGAGGCCTTCGGCTGGTTCGTCCGGGACGCCGAGCACACGGCCGCCGCCGAACGCCAGTTGACCGCCCTGCACACCACGCTCACCGCGGAGAACCTGGAGCCCGGCGCCGCGCTGCACACCTGGTTCCGTGACCGCGGCCGGGCCCTGCGCGCCCACCTGGTCTCCCTGTTCACCCGCGCCGCGGCCGACGGCTCGGCCCGCGCGGACCTGGACCCGGCGGTCCTGGCCGCGGAGACCGCCGCCTTCCTCGAAGGGGCCCATCTGCTCTGGCTGTTGGACCCCGAGCAGGTGGATCTGGCCGCAGTGCACCGCAGTTACTTCGAGGGGCTGACGGCGCGGTTGCGGCCGTGACTCATCGGATCAGCGGTTGAGTTGAGCGGCCCTCAAGCCAAATCGCCCTTCTTGTAAGGCGGTTGAGTGCCCGCTCATCGGCGCGAACTCGGCGTGCGAGCGCGCGTGATGAAGTGCGGGCCTGATTCGTATGCCTGTTCGGTGTCAGCTTCCCGGTGAGTGGTTGAACAACTGAATCATGTTTTTATTGGGGTTTTTGCATGATTTGTCCCCATACGGTCAACTTGGGGGGTGAAGGTGTTCAGCGAGTCAAGGGAGATGTTGCTTATGCCTTCCATCGAAAAGGCCACCGAGGAAGTCATCGGGATCCAGGCCGCCGACATCGAGGCGGCGCTCGACCCCACCGAGCCCGACGGTGTCTACCGCGACAGTCGGGAGTGTGCCGCCCTCGCGCTGGACGGCGGCGCGATCAAGCTGCTTCTCTCGCCGCCGACCCCTCGCCCCAAGAAGGGCTGAGCTAGCCAGGGGAGCAGTTGAATGGAGCAGTCTGGCACTACGGCCCTCTTGCAGGGCGCGGTGCAGGACCTCGCATCCGGCGTGGGGGGGGGGCCCCCGGGGGGGGGGGCCCCCCCCCGGGGGGGGGGGGGGGGGGGGGGCGCGCCCCCCCCCCCCGGCCCCCCCCACCGCCGGCCCGGGGGGGGGGGGGGGGGGGTGTTTGGGCG